>JAWWPH010000602.1:0-4171 GCA_033850875.1 Nocardioidaceae bacterium
CGCAGGCGGTTCTCGGGCTCGCCTTCGCTTGGGGCGGCCTCATGGGCTGGGCGGCTATAATGGGTAGCCTCGCTTGGCCTGCCTTCCTGATCTACGCCGCAGCGATTTTGTGGACCATGGGTTATGACACGATCTACGCGCTGCAAGACATTCGCGACGATTCCGTGATCGGTGTCCGCTCGACGGCGCGGCTCTTCGGCACCCGGGTTCGGCTGGCAGTCGGTCTGCTCTTCGCCGGCGCGGTCCTCCTGGCCGAGGCGGCGTTGCTGACGGCAAAACTCGGGCTTCTCGCCCATTTTGGGCTTCTCGCCTTTGCTGTGCACCTTGCGTGGCAGGTGCGCGTCGTTGACCCCGACGATCCGCGCAAAGCGCTGATGCTCTTTCGGTCTAACCGCGATGCTGGTCTGCTTCTGTTTGCCGGGCTCGCTCTCGACGGCATCGTCGCGCAACTCCGGTAGGCGCGGAACGCGCGCTTCGGTCGTCGCGTTATTCGATGGACAGCCGGGCAGCTCGGCTTTGGAGAATTCAGATGCTCAAATGGGCGATCTTCTTCTTCATCATCTCGATCATCGCCGGCGCGTTCGGGTTCACCGGCATTTCGGCAGCTTCAGCCGGGATCGCCAAAATCCTGTTCTTCATCTTCGTCGCGATCTTCGTCGTTCTGCTCATCCTCGGCATCATGGCGGGGGAGGCCCTGTTTTGATCCGACCGCAGCCTACTCGTAGCTGATGATCTCGCGTTCCTCGCGATAGGTGATCGCGAGCCTCTGTTGCGCGCCGACCTTGCGGCGGCGTGAGAATCGCGGGCGGCGGCGCGCCACCACCGATCCGCGGCGTCGCGGCATGGGCAAGCTCGCGGCAGCGGCGTCCAACGAATCGCCGGCCATCGGCGCGGGTTCGAAAAGCCGGGGCAGCGACAGCGTCTCTGCCCACGCGGACCATTCGATGGCGATCTCGTCCGAGTTGGTGGTCTCTTTGAGCAGGATCGAAAGATCAGGGTCGCGGTGCAGCAGTTCGATTCTGTGAACCGCGCCCGCCTCGGGCTCCGCCCCAAGCGACAAGGCAACGCCGCGATAGGACGAGAGCGGCACTTCGACCCGCATTGCGATTCCTGCTACCCGGCGTGCGATCAGCACGGACCGGCTGCTGAACGCCACCTCGCGCGTGCGATCATCGGAACGCGCATCGGACGTGCGAACGGCAGCGGGGTTCTGAACGGGCATGAGCATCTCGCGGGCGGTGGGTGTTTGTCGGCCGCAATCTAGCGGCCGAGAGCCGCCTCAAATGCCTAATCAGCCTGGTGAATAGGCTGTAAAACCAGTCATTTAGGCTGCCTTTCTGTGCCCATGCGTAACATCGCTTTTGCACAATCCGAGCAATTTGAACGAATCCGTTTCGGATCGGGTTGTCGGCAAGTAACTCACCTTTCGGCAGGCAAGTCGCTGTCGGCAGGCAAGTCGCTTGCATGCCAAGCGGAGCTTCTCTAGGTCTCGATCCATTCCGGAGCGCAATGGCCCTGCAGACTGAAATCGATGCGGCGGCGCTGCTTGAGCCCTTCGTAGAGGCGGCGCGTGAGGCTGGCGAGATTGCGCTCGGCTATTTCCGCCCCGGCGAGCGAACGCATGCGACCGTGCAGCACAAATCAGGCGGCTCGCCTGTCACCGAGGCCGACTTTCTTGTTGATCGCTTCCTGGAAGAGCGGCTCCGCCACATCGTTCCGAAGGCCGGATGGCTTTCCGAGGAGAAAGCTGACTCGCCCGCTCGGCTAGCAAAATCACTTGTGCTGATTGTCGATCCGATCGACGGGACACGCGGATTTTCGATCGGCGACATGCATTGGGCCGTTTCGATCGCACTGGTGCACGAGCGCCGGCCGATTGCGGCCGTGGTCCACGCGCCGGCGCTCGAGGAGACATACACTTCGGTGCGCGGCGCCGGTGCCTGCCTCAACGGTCGCGCAATACACGTTTCCAGCCGCATCGCCCTTCAAGGCGCCACGCTTTCCGGTCCGCAGGGCTTTGTGTCGAGCGTGCAAAACACCGGCGTCGAGATCGTGCCGTTTCCAAAACTGGCTTCTCTCGCCATGCGGCTCGTGCGCATCGCGTCGGGGCGCATCGATGCCGGTCTGGTTGGTGATAAGTCTTATGACTGGGACATTGCGGGCGCCGATCTTATCCTGAACGAGGCCGGCGGGAGGCTGACCGACCTCGACGGCGATCAACCGCGCTACAATTGCGAGACGCCGCGCCATGCCGTGCTTGTCGCCGGGCCGGATAGCTTTTATCCCGAACTCGTCGAGGCGGCACGCCGAGCAAAGGGCTTGCCAACGCCGCGGGTCACATCGAAAGGCCGACGATGATGAGCGCCAGCGAAACCAAGTCGCCCCAGCTGCTCCATCTCGTCTTTGGCGGTGAGTTAGACGACATCAAGAGCACGCATTTTCGCGATCTCTCGCACATCGACGTCGTCGGAATCTATCCCAACTTCGCCGAGGCAAAGGCCGCCTGGAAGGCGAAGGCCCAAGCGACGGTCGACAACGCGCACATGCGTTACTTCGTCGTGCATCTTCACCGATTGCTCGAACCCTCCGAGACCTGATGAGGCGCTCGTTCGCGCTTCAGACCTACGCAACGCTCACATCCGCTGGCCGGCTTTTTGTCCCACTGTTCCTCCGGGTCCGGATCCAGCGCGGAAAGGAAGACCCGCGCCGCGTTGCTGAACGGCGAGGCACGGCGACGCATAAACGGCCTGACGGCCGGCTCGTATGGTTGCACGGCGCCAGCATCGGCGAGTGCCTTTCGCTACTGCCCTGCATGGAAGAAGTTGTCGGACAAGGATTTCACGTCGTTGTCACGAGCGGTTCAACGGGCTCGGCGCGTGTGCTGGCGGAGCGCCTACCGGCCCGGACCGTCCATCAATTTCTCCCGCTGGATATTTACCGCTACGCCTCACGCTTTCTCGAGCATTGGCGGCCGGAGATCGTTCTTGTGGCGGAATCCGAGATCTGGCCCAACACTTTCCGCGCCGTCAAAAAGCGCGGCATTCCGCTGGTATCGGTAAATGCACGGCTCTCGGAGAAATCGTTTTCGCGCTGGAGCACGGCGTCGAAAGCCGCACGCCAAGTGTTTGGGATGATCGACCTTTGCCTCGCACAGAGCCAGGAAGACGCCGAGCGCTTCGCCGATCTAGGCGCTCGCGACGTGCGCGTGATCGGCAATCTCAAGTTCGACGCCAAGGCACCGCCGGTCAGCCGGGCAGAACTCTCCGATCTTTCGAGCCGTTTGGGCGCGCGCGCGGTTTGGGCGGCGGTGTCGACCCATGCCGGCGAAGAGGACATCGCTGCGGATGTGCACCTGGCGCTGCGCACGCGGCTTCCGTCGCTGTTGACCATCATCGCGCCGCGTCATCCGCATCGGGGAAATGACGTCTCGGAAATGCTGCTTCGCAAGAACCTGTGTGTGGCGCGCCGCTCCAAAGGCGAGTTACTCACACAGCAAACCGACATTTATCTCGCCGACACGCTGGGCGAGACGGGCCTGCTCTACCGGCTCGGTGCGCTTGCTTTTGTCGGTCGCTCGCTGACGGCCAAAGGTGGGCAGAACCCGATCGAAGCCGCGAAACTCGGCTGCGCAATTCTGCATGGCCCGCATGTGGGTGCATTTCGCGAGGTCTATGCGGCGCTGGATCAACGCGAGGGTGCGCTCGTGGTAACGGATCGCGCGACACTGACCGAGGCGATTGCGCGCCTGCTCACGGACGCACAAGCCCTACGTCACATGGCGCGCAGCGCTGCCGCGGTCGCGGAGGAACAAAGCGGCGCGACAGCGCGCGTCCTGCAGGCGATCCAGCCATATCTGGCGCAGCGGACGTGATCGGCTGGCGCACCCCCGACTTCTGGTGGCGATCGCCTCCGACGCTCGCGGCGCAATTATTGCGGCCTGTCGGTGAGACCTACGGCGCGCAGACCGCAACCCGCATGCGCCGCCGCGGCGTGAGCCTCGGCATTCCGGTGATCACGGTCGGGGCCTTCGCGCTGGGCGGCCCCGGCAAAACTCCCACCGTCGAAGCCGTCGCGCGGCTGCTCATCGCCGCGGGTGAGACACCGGCTATCATCGCGCGAGGCTATGGCAGCAAGGCTGCGCGCCAGCGCGCGCCTACCTTCGTCAATGCGG
>JAWWPH010000338.1:0-5013 GCA_033850875.1 Nocardioidaceae bacterium
ACATGTCGCTCCAGAACAGCGAGTCGCCCAGGACCGTCAGGTAGTTGGAGAGGCCGATGAACTTCTTGTCCCCCGGGGTCGTCAGCCGGTACCGGAACAGCGACAGGTAGAGCGCCTGGAGCATCGGGTACGCGGTGACGAGCACCATCAAGATGACGGCTGGGGCGACGAGGCGCAGTCCCAGCCTGTTCTCTGCCCGGGACCGGTCGCTCTCGTGCGGCGGCACCTGCGCAGGCGCCTCTTTGGTGGCGGGGGTGGCTACAACGGTCTCAGTCATTGGCTGCTCCTTTCGTTCACAGCAGAGCCTTGCCGTGCAGGACGTCGGAGATGAACGATGCGGAGCTCGACGGGGTGCTCGTCGTCACCGAGCTGGCCGGGTGCCACGTGCTCTGCACGGCACTGGAGATGTCGCTCCAGTACGGGGAGATCGGCCGCGGTCCCGCATGGTTGAAGCTGCTGCGGAACGCATTCAGCAGTGCGGTGGGGTA
Organism: Nocardioidaceae bacterium; assembly: GCA_033850875.1. GTDB lineage: Bacteria > Actinomycetota > Actinomycetes > Propionibacteriales > Nocardioidaceae > DASQEH01. The sequence goes on from JAWWPH010000338.1 coordinate 489, forward strand.
CACCTTCTTCAGCGCCTTGGCGTCGTAGGCGGCCGAGAGGGCCGGCATATTGCCCGTCTGCACCGCGTACTCGACCTGGTTCTGCTGCGAGGTGATGCACTTGATCGCGGCCAGCGCCTGGCTCGGGTACTTGGTGGACTTGTTGATCCCGATGTTGATCCCGCCGAACGGGGGCCTGGACGTCTTCCCGGCAACGGTCTCGGGGTACGGCGCCCAGCCGATGTCCTGCTGGGTCTTCTTGTCCGTGGCGTAGTTGCCGTAGGTAAAGGTCCAGTTGACCTGGAACGCGCCCTGGGAGGTCGCGAACGGACCGAGCACCGTGCCCTCGTTCGAGACCGACAGGTCGGGCTCCGCCGCCTTGGAGTGGGCGAGCTGCGAGATCACCTTCGCCGCGTCCACCCCCGCGGTGGAGTTGATGGTGACCTTGGCATTGTCGCCGGCGGCCGGGTCGGTCACGATGTTGCCGCCCGCACCCTCGACGAGAGCGTTGATCCAGACCGCGTAGCCCTCGTACTTGTTCGCCTGGACGCCCACGGTGCCGCCGTTCTTGGCCGCCGCGTCGATGATCTGGCTCCAGGTGACCGGCTTGGTCATGTCCAGCCCGGCCTTCTGGGCGAAGGACTTGCGGTACCACAGCATCTGGGTGTTGGCCCACAACGGCGCGACGACGAGCTTGTTGTTCCAGGTCGCGGCCTGCACGGCGCCCTTGAAGACACCGCTGGTGAGCTGCTGGGCCTCGCTCTGCGGGATCGGGAGCAGGAAGTTGGCGTCGGAGAACTCGCCCGTGAAGACCGGGTCGAGGCTCATCAGGTCGATGCCGGTGTCCTTGGCCGCGAGTCGCCGAGCGAGCTGGATGCGCTGCTGCGTGGAGTCGCCCGGAAGCTCCTGCGTGGTGATCGTGTAGTCGTTCGTGCTGCACCGGGTAGCGATCCCGGGCTGGCCGAACTGGCCCGCCGGCGCCGACGATGGGTCCCCGGAGTCAGGGTTGATGTACCAGGTGAGTGTGGGCTTCCCTGAGCTGCCGCCGCACGCGCTGAGCAGGGACGCCGCTACCGCCAGGACGGCGCCGACGCCGACCGTTCGGCGCACGCGACGCCTGCCCTGACTTCGAGATGATGCAGGCCTTGCCATACCGAGCCTCCAGACAGACTTGTGTGTTCACATCCTGCCGCTAGACGGCCAAAGTGCAACAGGCCGATGCAGAAGCGAGACCGGACGACGTAGTTTCTACCGAATCCGGCCCCAGATCGGGTGTACCGAGCTTCCCGGCGTGTCGAGGTCGCCCCGATACCCTGCTGAGGTGCTTGCCCGCATCCAGGCCATCCGGTACGTCACGCCGCTGCGCGAAGGCGGCTCCCTGCCCGGGGTCGTCGAGGCTGACGACCTCGGGACCTATGTCGCCAAGTTCCGCGGGGCCGGGCAGGGTCGCAGAGCGCTCGTCGCGGAGGTCATCGTGACGGAGCTCGCGCGCAGCCTCGGGATCCGGGTACCCGACCTGCGTCTCGTCGAGCTCGACGAGACGATCGCGAAGTACGAGGCCGACGAGGAGGTGCAGGACCTGCTGAAGGCGAGCGTCGGCCTCAACCTCGCCGTCGACTTCCTGCCCGGCGCTTTCGGGTTCGACGCGTCGTCGCGCATCGACCTGGGAACGGCCGGCACGATCGTCTGGCTCGACGCGTACACCGCGAACGTGGACCGGACCTGGCGCAACCCCAACCTGCTGTCGTGGCACGGCAACGTCTGGGCCATCGACCACGGCGCCGCGCTGTACTTCCATCACAGCTGGCCCAACGGCGTCGGGTCGGCGGAGCGCTTCGCGGCGCAGCCGTACGACGTCTCCGACCACGTGCTCGCCCGGTTCGCGGCCGGCGTCCCCGCCGTCCACGACCGGCTCAGCGCCCAGGTCGACGCGGCCCTGCTGCGCACGGTCGTCGGCCAGGTGCCCGCCGACTGGCTGGAGCCGGTGCCCGGTGCCGACACCGTCGAGGCGGTCCGGACGGCGTACGTCGACCACCTCGTCGCCCGCCTCGCCTCCCCGGGCTCCTGGCTCCCCAGACCGGCCGCGGCATGAGCGCCGGTGAGCCCGTGGGCTACTCGTACGTCGTCCTCCGGTGCGTCCCACGGGTCGACCGCGGCGAGTTCGTCAACGTGGGCGTCGTCGTGTACTGCCAGGCACGCGACCTGCTGCGGTGTGCCGGCCACCTGGACCACCGACGCCTCGGGGCGCTCTACCCGGACCTCGATGTCGCCGCGGCCGATGCCGCCCTGGTTGCGGTACACGACGTCTGCGAGGGCAACGCGGACGCAGGTTCCGCGGCGCATGCCCCGTTGGGCACGCGGTTCGGTTTCCTGACGGCCCCGCGCAGCACCGTGATCCAGCCAGGGCCCGTGCACGGCGGCATCACAAGCGACCCGGACTCCGTCCTGGAGTCCCTGATGCAGGCGCTGGTACTCGGCTGAGGACCGTCACGTCGCGGTAGCCTCTCGCCCATGGAGGCCGCCGAGTGGGACGAGCGCTACCGCAGCGCCGAGCTCGTCTGGGGCAGCGAGCCCAACCTGTTCGTCCGGGAGCAGTGCGAGGGCCTTCCCGTCGGCGAGGCGCTCGACCTTGCGTGCGGCGAGGGCCGCAACGCGCTGTGGCTCGCCCGGCTCGGCTGGACGGTGACCGGCGTCGACTACTCCGCCGCCGCGATCGAACGGGCGCAGAGCCTCACCGCGAGGGAGCCGGCGGAGGTGGGCGAGCGGCTCACCTGGCGGGTCGCGGACATCACCCGAGAGCGCCCACCGCCCGCCTCGGTCGACCTGGCCCTGATCAGCTACCTGCATCTGGTCCCCGCCGAGCAGGAAGCGGTGTTCGCGTCCGCCGCCGCGGCCGTCCGCCCCGAGGGACACCTGGTCGTCGTCGGCCACGATCTGCGCAACATCGCCGAGGGCGTCGGCGGGCCGCAGGACGCGAGTCGGCTGCACACGCCGGAGCGGGTCGCCACGGTCGCCGCGGCTGCAGGGCTGACCGTCGAATTCGCCGAGACCGTCGAACGACCGACCCCCGCAGGCGTCGCGCTCGACACACTGCTACGCGCGCGCCGACCCCCTCGACGCGGCGTCAGCGACGCCAGGCACGCCACGCGATGACGACGAGGGGCGCCTGCAGCGGGAGCCGTGCGGCGGCCAGCAGCCTCGCGAACCGTCCTCGTCCGGCGAACACGTCGAGCGCCATCTGCACGTTCGCAGGGAACACCGCCACGAGCAGCACCGCGCTCGCCAGTCCCGCCGCCCGGCGCGTGGGCGGCGCCACCAGCCCGGCGGCGCAGCCCAGCTCGGCGGCGCCGCTCAGGTACACCAGGGCCCGCTTGCCCGGCAGCGGGCGGGGCACGATCTGCTCGAAGCGGCGGGGGGTCAGCAGATGCAGGACCCCGCTCGTCGCGAACAGGACCGCGAGCCCGAGCTCGCCCGGGCGTGCCGATCGGGACCCTTTCACATGCGCACGTCCACGTACAGAGGCTAGGCGCGGGTCCGGCGGCGGGGACGCGGACTAGCGTTCGTACACCGCTACGCCGCCGACGTACGTCGCCTGCACCGTGGCGGTACACACCTCGTCGGGCGGCCCGGCCGTGATGTCGCGGTCGAGTACGGCGAGGTCGGCGATGGCACCCGGGGCGATCCGCCCGGTGTCGTCGAGGTGGTTCACGTAGGCCGAGCCCGCCGTGTACGCGGTCAGGGCTGTGCGGACGTCGAGCGCCTGGTGGGGCAGGAACGGCTCGCCCGGCGTGCCGTCGGGACCCGGCAGCGACCGGTTGACTGCGACATGGATGCCCCAGAGCGGGTCGGGGCTGCTCACCGGCCAGTCGCTTCCGGCGACCAGGGTGGCCCCGCTGGCCACGAGCGCGCCGAACGGGTACTGCCACGCCGCCCGCTCGGCTCCGATGAAGGGAATCGTGAGCTCGTCCATCTGCGCCTCGTGCGTCGCCCACAGCGGCTGCATGTTGGCTGCCACGCCGAGCGCGGCGAACCGCTCGACGTCGTCGGGATGGATCAGCTGGATGTGGGCGATGTGGTGGCGGTTCTGCGAAGGTCCGTTGGCGGCGCGGGCCGCCTCGAAGGAGTCGAGGGCCTCCCTGACCGCACGGTCGCCGATCGCGTGGACGTGCACCTGGAAGCCGAGCCGGTCCAGCTCGGTGACGTAGCCGCGCAGCTCGGCCGGGTCCACCATCGACAGGCCGCGGTTGGACGTCTCGTGTCCGCAGGCGTCGAGGTACGGAGAGGTCATCCCGGCCGTGAAGTTCTCGGCCACCCCGTCCTGCATGATCTTCACCGACGTGGGGCTGAATCCCGGCAGGGTGAGGCTCTCGCGCCGGTCGACGAGCTCCGCGATCTGCTCGGCTCCCCTGCTCCGGGTCCACCACAGGGCGCCGACGACTCTCGCCGTGAGACGTCCGCTGGTCGCCAAGGCCCGGTACGCCTCGGACGCGTCGGGGATGTGGGAGTAGCTGCCGACGATGGCGTCCTGCCACGCCGTGATGCCCAG
>JAWWPH010000373.1:0-3682 GCA_033850875.1 Nocardioidaceae bacterium
AGATCCGGACCCGGCTGCGCGCCCAGCTGGACGCGGTGAACGCCGAGAACGCCTCGTTGCGGCGATCGCTCGGCCAGGCGCGTGTACAGCTCCAGGAGGCTGTGCTGAGAGCCGACGACGAACAGGCCGCGATGGGCGAGCAGTCGCGGGAGGCTGCCGTCGCCACCCGCGCGCTGGAGGCGGAGGCCCGACGGTTGCGTGCCCGCATCACGGAGCTCGAGACCCAGCACACGTCGGCCCGACGTGCCGTTCGCGACGATCGCGACGCCGAGGTGATGCGGCTGCGTCTGCTGCTCGACACCATGGTCGACGCGGTCGGTGGCCTGCGGCGGGAGCTGGCGCTGCCGCCGTCGGACCTGCTGCCCGCCGACACCGTGAGTGCCATGGAGCCGGGGGCGGAGTCGTTGGTGTCCGCGGTCGGACGGGCGCTGCTCGACGACGACCCGTCGTTGCTGCGCCGGCTTCTCGAGCTGCCACAGGTGCACCTCATCGTCGACGGGTACAACGTCTCGAAGACCGCCTGGCCGACCGCTCCCCTGGAGCAGCAGAGGGATCGGCTCGCAGCGGGTGTCGGGGCACTGGTCGCCGGCAAGCGCGTCGAGGCGACGATCGTCTTCGACGGCGCGGAGCTGGCACATCCACCGCCCATGGTGTCGCGCCGCATCGTCCGGGTCCGGTTCAGCCCGAACGGAGTGATCGCCGACGACATCATCCGCGAGCTCGTCGAGGCCGAGCCGACGGGTCGACCGGTGGTCGTGGTGACAACCGACCGTGAGCTCGCGACGAGCGTGACCAAGAAGGGTGCCAGGGCGGTCGCGTCGATGGCGTTGATCCGCGCGATGGGCTGTTGAACACGCACAGGCATCACCGCAACGCAGCGGTCGCGGGGCTCAGCCGAAGCGCCGGACACAGGTTCAGCAAGGACGGTGCCGAGGGCCTGACCCTGCTCGCGGGTCTCGGGGTGGACGGCGACTGCCACGCGGGCGCGACGGTCCAGCACCTGTCCCGCGTACGGCGCGACCCCGGGCAGCCCAACCTGCGGCAGGTCCACCTGATCGCTGCCGAGCTGTACCACGAGCTGACCGAGAAGGGATACGAGCTCGCACCGGGCCAGCTCGGCGAGAACGTCACGACCACGGGTGTCGACCTGCTCGCGCTGGCGCGCGGAACCCGGCTCTCGATCGGGCCGGAGGTGGTCCTGGAGGTGACAGGGCTGCGCAACCCGTGCGTCCAGATCGACCGGTTCCGTCCCGGGCTCCTGGCCGAGGTGCTGTACCGGGACGCCGCGGGGCAGGTCGAGCGTCGGGCCGGTGTCATGGCCGTGGTCGTCGCCGGAGGTGAGGTGAGCGTCGGCGACGCGATCACCGTCGAGCCGCCGCCACCACCGCTGTCCCCCCTTACTCCGGTGTGACACCCGGCGCGGCCACGGTCGGGAGCCTCCCCGAGAAAACTGTCGGAGCGCCCTCGTAGCGTCGGCTTCACCGTGCACAGACGACAGACGGAGGCCATCGTGACGCCCGACGCAGACCCCACCGGCGGCGTGCCCGGACGCCGCACCTCATATCGGCCGACGTCCGCTGCTCCTCTCGCCCTCACCTCGGGCGGCACCGACCCGCCTCATGACGCACTGGTCATCGACTGCGACGTGTGCTCGATGCGGGGCCTCGGGTGCGGTGACTGCATGGTCACGGTGCTGCTCGGCGGCCCTCCCTACGGCGTTGCTCTCGACGACACCGAGAAACGGGCGATCGATGCCCTGGCCGACGCGGGACTGATCCCGCCGTTGCGCATGGTGCAATCGGTCGACCCCCCGGCTCTGCTGTCCGGTGGAGACCCCTGAGCAGCCCTACGAGCTCGAGTTGGCGCCGGTAGCAGCCACCGTTAGGCTGACGCCTGGTTTCCGCACGAGGTGGCTCATCGGAGTCGCCCGGAAACCGCGCTGACAGCAGGCGACGACGGTGCGAGCACCGTTGTCCGCTCCAGCGTCGGGGAGCAAGGAGATCGTCGACCGTGGCCAACGGCACCAGGAACGCCCGGTCTCGACGAATCCGGCGGGCGACGATTCCCGTCGCCCTGACGCTGCTCGCCTCGCTCGGACTGGCGGCGTCGCCGGGACAGGCGGGACCGGTGACGGCCACCCCCAGCGCCGCCAAGCCGACGATCTCGCAGGTGAAGCGCTCCATCGACGCTCTCAACCGTCAGGCCGAGGTCGCCTCGGAGGACCTCAACGCGATCCGGATCAGGATGTCCGCCGCGCACTCGCGCCTCGTCACACTTCAGGCCGATGTGCGCAGACAACGGGCGTCGGTGGGCACCCTTCGCAAGCAGGTCATCAGCGCAACGCTCTCGGACTACCAGAACGCGGGGGGCCTGTCGACAACGACCTCCTTCCTCGTGGCCGACGACCCGAAGACATTCCTGACCAACCTCGCCGACGACGCCGTCGACAAGCACCAGCAGGCGGCCATCCTGACCAGCCTGATGCAGCAGCAGCGTCTGCTGGCCGCTCGGCAGACCTCGGCGCGGGTCCAGCTCTCGGCGGTACGGGCGAACAAGGCGCAGCTCCGGCACGAGAAGGCCGTGCTGGATGACAAGATCCGCAAGGCCAAGGACCTGCTGGACAGCCTCGAGGCCAAGCAGCGAGCGCACCTGCTGGCGCTGCAACGGGCTGCCGACAGCTCGACGGCGTCGAGCACCAGTCAGCCGAGCCGCGACACGACCCGGCCGACGATCGACGTCCCGACGTCGGCACGTGCCGCGATCGCGGTGCGGACTGCGTTGGCCCAGATCGGCGACCCGTACGTCTACGGTGCCGCGGGTCCGGACGCATTCGACTGCTCGGGGCTCACGATGTACGCCTGGGCGGCCGCCGGAGTGTCCCTGCCGCACAACGCGGCGATGCAGGCGTCGACAGGAACGCCCGTGTCCCTGTCGTCCCTTCAGCCTGGGGACCTGGTCTTCTACTACTCGCCCATCTCCCACGTCGGCATGTACATCGGACACGGCCAGATCGTCCACGCTCCGCACACCGGCTCCTCCGTGCAGATCGTGCCGATGACGGAGATGCCGATCGCCATGGCCGTGCGGATCGGCTGACCCGACGCCCGCCGACGCATCCCGCCGAGCGGCCCTCGCCGTCGTCTCGTCTGCGGCGGCGATGTCGCTCGCGGCCTGCACCGGAACGGGTCCCACCTCCGGACCGGCGCCGTCGCCGCACGTCGTGTCGGCAGCGTCCGCGGTGTCCTCGACGGGACCGGGACCACGCGAGCGCGAGGCGCTGAGCAGCACTGTCGTCCGCACCCAGCTGCGCGCTCTTCAGCACGGTCGGGTCCGGGCGTTCCATGCGACCTGGGCAGCGCAGAGCGCTGCCCGCCGGCAGGGCGACGACATCGCTTCCAACCTGCGAGCGATGCGAGCGTCGGTGACGTCCCTGCGGCTGCGTCCCGCAACGGTGGCCGATCCCGCCAACGGGCCGCGCCGCGCCCACTTCGGTGCCGACGCCTGGGACCTCGCTGTCGACGTCGGCTGGCGAACCCCGCAGATGGGCGCCCGCGACGTCGTGAGCTCGCTCGTCTACACGTTCGTCTCCGACGGGGGCGGTGCCCGGGTCGCGGCCGTCCGCGCCTCGGCCGGCAGCAGGCGACCGATCTGGCTCGACGGCAGGCTCCAGGTCGCCCGCGGG
>JAWWPH010000609.1:0-2806 GCA_033850875.1 Nocardioidaceae bacterium
TGACACCTTCGTCATGGCGGTGGATCGGCACATCACCCCATCCATGGTGAGGCTTGGGTACAACCGACTCCTGACGAGTACCGGTACCTCGAGTACCGCTTCGCTTCTCGTGTCACAACCTCGGTGGCGGCGGAGGCTCCCCTGGCTAGGTCGCCTCTGGCCGGTGAGACAGCGACAGGAGGTCGTCTTCGCTGTCGGGTATGAGGCTGCGGACGTCGATGTGGCGTCAGCTGGACCCGGATGACCCAGCCACCTTCGAGGAGCTGTGGATCTCTTACTACCCGGCATCTGGGCACCTTGACTTGTCCTCGTGGACGGAGCTCCTGACCGGTCATGCGCACTGGGATGTCACCGACGACGGCACCACCTCGAGCGACGTTGAGCTGCTACGAAGAATCTGCGTGTGCGGGGAGGTGGTCGAGTCGTTCAGCCGCTGACCTTATCGGCGACACCGGCTCCACACGTCATCGGCAGAGGGCTACGCAGCGCAGGCAACAATGAGGTGGCTCGCGGACCATGCGGACCACCTGGGCCTCTGACCGCCGGGCTTGAACCGCCTGACCCGAGCCAACGGCGCGTACTTTTGACATCGTGGCAATGACCGCTGCGCGTATGCGTGTCCTCGTCGCCTTGGCTGCTGTCGTTCTCGTCATCGCCGCAGCTGCGGCGATCGGGTTTGCCGCCCATGGCGAGTGGCTTGTCAGCGTGCTCTGCGGTGTTGCGGCTGTTGGCGCAGCGGTTTCGCTGTACCTGCGGATCACGCTGCTGAAGTCGCAACCGCTAGCTCGACTCCGCGTCATCGGAGATCTAGTCCGATCGCCGCCTGACTTCATACGCGGATGGTCACGGGCGGGCGCGGACCAGGCTCTGGGGCCGTCTGGTACATGAGCTTCTGGCTGGCTGAAGCCGTCTTGTTCGCATGGAGCGGACCCGGCCGGCGTAGGGACGCCGTGGTCGTGTGAGGATCGTTTCATGATCGAAGTCGACCTCCCCGACGCGGAGAGGGTTCCGGAACTGGTGCGATGCTTCGCCGCGTGCATCGCGTCGGTGACCGAGACGCCGATCCTCGTCGTTCCGCTGCCGCGCGCCGACTTGCCAGGGGCGATGGCTCACTGGCGCAGCTGGCTCGCTGGTCGAGGCGTGGGGCTGGTGCCGATCGCAAAGCCTGCGTTGTTCAACTGGCCGGGTTACTGGCTGGCGGTGATCGGCGACACCGGCTCGGCGCGGGGTGCAGGTGACGGCGTGGGTGTGTTGATGTTCGGCACCCCCTCGGGGGTGGTGTTGAGCCCACAGGAACCTGCCCTGTTGGGAGCAGCGGCGGCCGACTTGCCGGTGCGCGACGGTTACGTGCTGGGTGCACTGGATCCTGCGTTGGTCGCTCCTGGTGCGCCGCTGCCGCCGTTGCGTGGAAGGGTCGAGGCGATAGCGCTGGCGGAGCGGGCCACCGACCCGATGCGCGTGGTCGACCACGCGCAGGCGTTGGCTGGTCGGGGCCTGGACGGCGACCGGTACGCCGCCAAGGCAGGGACCTTCACCCCGGCCAACGACACCGTGCGCGGCTACGACCTCACCTTCATCGACGCCGGGGTCCTCGACGACCTCTCGTTGCCCACCGGCACGAGACTCGGCTACGCAGAGGCCCGCCGCAACATCGTCACTCGTGGAATCGACCTGAACGCCCTGATCGGACGACGATTCCGGGTGGGCGAGGTGGAGTGTCTGGGCCAACGTCTGTGCGAACCATGCTCACACCTCGAACACCTCACCACCAAAGGCGCACTCCGCCAGCTGATCCACCGAGGCGGCCTACGCGCCGACATTCTCACCGACGGGCACATCACCACCGGAGCCGTCATCGAGACCATCGATTCGAGGTACTGACCACACAGGGCGATGCCGGGCGCCGTGGCTGTGGCGCGCCGTGATGATCGCAGCCGTCCTAGCTAAGGTCTTCGCCGCGACCCGGGAGATCACCAGCGGAGACGAGGGCATCGGAGTGGTAACTGGCGTCCTGGTCGTCTGCTTCGCCTGTCAGGTGGCGTGGCGGTGGTTGCACATCCGCAAGGCTCCCCATGACTAGTCCGCGTCTCGTGGAGTCCTGAGCTGGACTGGCGCTGCATCCGGTGGGCGCACCGACAGCAGGTGCCCCAGGATGTGCGCCGGGCCACGAGATAGTGCAGCACCAGCTGAGGCTGAACGCCAGGCGGCGTCCCCGTGGTGCTGATGGCTCGATGCGGCTCACCGTTGTCGAGGCGCGCTGCTAGCCGTCGAGCATGCTCCTTGCCCACGTAGCCAGCGACCGTCGTGTCTCCGAGGGCGGCCAGCGCGACGGCGTTCGGGTCATGGGGATTGTCGGGCTCACGGATGATGGTCAGTGCGGATCCTGGGCTGAACTCACCAGCGGTCCCAGCAGCCCGGTAGTGGTCCTGTCCTCGCATCCGCCCAGCCAGGATGCCGACGACGAGGACCTAGCGTCCGTGCTGTCCACCAGCAGGCCGGTGGAGTCCTCGGCTAGAAACAGCTTGTCCTGCCCGTACCTGACGCCTGGGACCAGGTGGAACGACGGGAAGCCGTCCGATCCCCTCAGTCAGTCCTGAGCACCACCACGCTTGAGGTACTCACCACTCCGACGCCGAGGTGGCCGCCGCCGGCCACCGAACAGTCGTACAACCAGTCCCACAGCCGGAAACGTACAGCAGCTGATAGACCAGGCCGACCTCACTACGGCTCCTGCACCCGTTCGGCGGCTACCCACTGCAGGTGCCGCAGCCCTGGGCTGGTGGCTTACCTGACGTATCCGCGCCAG
>JAWWPH010000424.1:0-6224 GCA_033850875.1 Nocardioidaceae bacterium
CAGGACCACGCTGGGGGTGGTCATCCTGGTGGTCTTCTACTCGACCGGCCGCAGACCCCAGCTCGCCGGAATGAACGCCGCAGCGTCAGACGACACGGGCACTCATGGCACACAGGACGAGGCCCGGAGAGCGATCCGACGTCGTCGGCAACCGGCCGGGAGCCAACGCCACCTGGCCGTACGCAGGCGCCTCGGCCGCTTGCCAATGCTTGACTGAGCCATGGCCTCGTCCGACACCTCGCTGCGACCCGACCCCGCCGAGTACATGCACTACGTCACGGCGAGCGACCAGGGCCGTAGGTACAAGGCAGTGGTCATGGATCAGCTGGACCTGCGCCCTGGCCTGACGGCTCTCGACGTCGGGTGTGGTCCGGGTGCCGACCTGGGTGAGCTCGCGGCCGCTGTGACACCCTCGGGGTCGGTGATCGGCGTCGACCTCGACGCCGAGATGGTTCGTGCTGCCACGGCCTCGACGGCCGACCTCCCGCAGGTGGAGGTGAGACAAGGGGACGCGCACCACCTTCCGGTGGCGACCGCCGGCGTCGACCGGATCAGGGTCGATCGAGCCCTTCAGCACATGGCCGCACCGATCGACGTCGTCACGGAGCTGCGCCGGGTGTGCAGGGCTGGCGGGGTCGCGGTGCTCGCGGAGCCCGACTGGGCCACGCTGGCGATCGACTCCGTTGATCTCGCGACGAGCGCTGCGTTCACGCGCTACACGTGCGACGAGGTCGTACGCAACGCGTGTATCGGACGGCAGCTGGCTCGGCTCGGCCGGTCCGCCGGCTTCGAGATCGGCTCTGTCCTGGCCGTCTCGTCGGTGTTCGACGATTTCCCGGTGGCCGACCGGATCCTCGGCCTGACGCGCAACATCGCGGCGGCGGTGCACGCCGGGTACGCCGCCGATGCCGCCGCCCAGCGGTGGCTGCAGGGACTCGGTGAGGGTCCTTTCGTCGCGGCCGTGACGCTCTTCGTGGTTGTGCTCTGCGCGCTGGCTGACTGACCGGCGACTCAGGGTCGTATCCGTCAGGACCGGCGGGCCTTGCTCGTCGCCCGGCGGTTGGCCTTCTGGATCGCCTCGACCAGCTCCTTCTTCCCCATCTTCGAGCGGCCCTTGACGTCGAGTCGCTTGGCCACGTCGTACAGGTGCGCCTTGGACGCGTTCGCGTCGACGCCCTCGGCCGTCTTCCGTCCGGTCTTGCGGCTGCCGGCCGCCTGGGCGTCCGAGGGCCCGGACTTGCCCTTGCGCTCCCAGTGGTCGCCGACCTTCTCGTGGGTGTGTTTGAGCGCCGAGAAAGCCGTCCGGTTGGCCCGCTCGCCCTCGCCGTAGGTCTCCACCGCGGAGTCGTGAGCCTTGGCGAACGTACGTTGCGCCTTCTTCCCGGACCGCCGGATCGTGCTCGGAAGCTCGTCCGGAATGGGCTTGCCGCCCTTTGTCGTCTTCGGCATGGCCGTCCTTCCTGCTGCGTAGGACCAATGTCACCACCGTCGCGCCGACCCCGCAACGATGACTCTCGACGCATCAGCAGGTCTGTAGGGAAGCAACCGCCACAGCGCACGAGAGGAACCCGCACATGTCCAGAATGGCGTTCGTCAACCTACCGGTGAAGGACCTCGCAGCGACGACGGAGTTCTTCACCAAGCTCGGGTTCTCGTTCAACCCGCAGTTCGCCAACGAGCAGAGCACCTGCATGGTGATCAGCGACTCGACAGTTGCCATGTTGCATCTCGAGCCCGTCTTCGACGGGTTCACCGGCCAGCAGACCGGCAACGGCCGGACGGCCAGAGAGGTCATCGTCGGGCTGTCGGCGACGAGCCCGGACGAGGTCGACCACCTGGTCGACATCGCGGTGTCCGCTGGAGGTCAGCCGCTGGGTGACGCGGTCGCACAGGGACCCATGTACATGCGGGCCTTCCGGGACCTGGACGGCCACCAGTGGTCGTTCATCCACATGGACATGTCTTCGCTGGGATAGCCGCGGCGTCAGTCGCCGTCCTTCTCGAACGTCTTCGAGGTGGTCGGGTCCACCGCGCGGGTCCCCGGTGGGAGATTCGAGAGGTCCGGCGCGATCACGGTGTGCTCGCGCGAGTCCGGCAGGGTCAGCGGGTCCGCCAGCAAGGGCTGGGTATCGCCGTACAGGAGCAGGTCGCCGCTGTGGCGCATGGGGAGAGTCTCACCACGGAAGAAGGCCGGTGACGACGCCCACTGGGCGGCCAGCAGCACGAAGCCCAGCAGCAAGGAGCCGATACCCACGACCGCCACCGCACCGATCCCGAAGATCGTGATGTTGTTGCCGTTGTCGTCGGTGAGGTTGTCGGCCTGGGCGTAGACGTGGGCCGCGTAGACGAACATGACGAACAAGAAGACGCCACCGACCACCGGGATCACACCGCGCGTGAGCAGGTGTCGCAGGGAGTCGGTGAGGGTCTTGCGGTAGAACCACGCGCACGCGATGCCGGTGAGGCCGTAGTAGAAGGCGATCTGAAGCCCGATCGCGCCGATCAGTGCCAGCAGGATGTTCTGGCTGAGCGCTGTCATCAGCAGGTAGAAGGCTGCGGAGACGAGCCCCATCCCGATCGTCGACCATGTCGGCGTGAGGTACCGGGGGTGGATCCGGGCGAACTTCGCCGGGATGGCCCGGTACACCGCCATCGACAGCGTCGTGCGAGCCGTCGGCAGGATCGTCGTCTGCGTCGACGCCGACGCCGACGTCAGGATCGAGATGGCCAGCAGGTCGAGGCCGATCTTGCCGAGGGCGCCGTTGCCGTACAGGGTCGGGCCGATCGCGTTGAAGACGTCATCGGCGTTGTTGACGTTGCCGAGGCCGATCCCCTGGGTTCCGACGCCCGCGAAGGAGACCGCTGCCGTCGAGACCAGGACGTAGGTCAGGAGGAGGAGGACCGTGGCGATGACGGCGGCTCTGCCAGGGGTACGGCCCGGGTCGTCGGCCTCCTCGTTCGTCGCGACGGCAGTGTCCCAGCCCCAGTAGATGAACACCGCGACGAGTACGGCGGGCGCGATGACGTTGGAGATCGAGAGCCCGCCCGGCCACAGCCACGACAGCTGGGGGTGAACCGCACCGGGGCTGCCGTTGCCGCTGTACACCTTGGTGAGCGCGACCACGGCGAAGATCACCAGCGTGACGATCTCGATGGACAGCAGCGCGTACTGGATCCGGGCGGAGATCTCGATGCCGCGGTAGCAGATGTACGTCATGATCGCTATCCAGATGAGTCCGGCGATCATCGACCAGACGGCGCTGCTCGCCAAGCTGTTGTGGATGCCGAGCTGATCCGCGAGCTGGTACGAGTAGGAGCCCGCGATCTGGGCGAGGTTGGCCATCACGATGACGTCCGCCGCGATGATGCCCCAGCCGCCCATCCAGCCGACGACGGGTCCGAAGGCGCGAGTCGCCCAGGTGAAGGTCGTGCCGCAGTCGGGCTCCGCCTCGTTGAGCTCGCGGTAGGCGACGGCGATGAAGTACATCGGTATGAACGCCAGCAGCATGATCGCCGGTGCCTTCAGGCCCGCGCCCGCCGACACGACGAAGCCGAGGCTGGCCGCGAGGGAGTACGCCGGCGCAGTGGAGGCCATGCCCACCACGACGCTGCCGAGCAGGCCGAGCGCCCCCGACTTCAGGCCCTTGCTGTCCACGGTACTCGCCGGTGGGGAAGTCGCGGACTGGGTCATCGCCTCGCTCCTGACTGACCTGGCTGGACTGCGTTCGCCTCGTCGGGTCGCAGCCTCTCGGTGCGAGGCGGCGGCACGAACGTAGCAGGCGAACCAGAGCCCGACCAGGATGTCAGGTCAGCACAAGGAGTTCCGGCCGCTCCACACGAACCACGGTCCGAGCTTGCCGCCGGGCTTGCGTGGCTCGCGCACTTCCAGGTGCCGGTAGGCGAGGTGGCTGTGGGGGTGGCAGTGACCGAGGTTGCCGGCACGCAGCTTCGCGCGGACCGCTCGGCGGTAGTAACCCCCGCTGGGTTTGAAGATGTAGGTCTTGCCCCAGCCGTACGACCGCTTCGCTCCCCAGTGGGACCAGGAGATGTGGTGGACGAGCCCAGATGGGTCTCCTCCGTTGAAGATCCTGCGCGGGTGGGCCCTTCCGAACCCGCGGTCGGCGTCGCCGGGCCAGAAGTTCTTCGACCCGAGAAGGGGCACCGGGCGAACCGAAGCCACCGACGGCCCGTGTCCACGGGCTGCGGTGTCGCCGTTCGCCTGCACCGACGCCCCCGCCAGACAGATCGCAACAATGGACAGAG
Source organism: Nocardioidaceae bacterium (assembly GCA_033850875.1). Classification (GTDB taxonomy): domain Bacteria; phylum Actinomycetota; class Actinomycetes; order Propionibacteriales; family Nocardioidaceae; genus DASQEH01. Next base: position 4,264 of record JAWWPH010000424.1, read on the forward strand.
CGCTTGTGGCGCTCCGGATCGTGATCGACACGCGTACCTCCTCAGCGGACCGCCGGCGCCCCGACGCGCGCAGCGTCTCCCCTTATGACGCGGCGCGAGCCGATCTGGTTGCCGCGGAGCTAGAGGCGCCGCAGCTACGGCTTGGCGAAACCGAAGTCGGCCAGGACCTGCTGGCCCTCCGCACCGAGCACCTCGTCGATGAAGCTCTTCGCGAGGTCGGTGTTGCCCTTGCTGATAGCGACGATCGGGTAGGTGTTCATCACCGTGGAGGACTCAGGGAAGGGGATCCCCTTCACCTTGTTCCCTGCCGCCTGTACGTCTGTGACGTAGACGAGACCCGCGTCGGCCTCCCCGCTCTCGACCTTGGCGAGCACGTCCGTGACGGACTGCTCTTCGCTGACGGGTTTCAGCGTCTGGTGTGCGACGTGCGCGAGCTGCTCGGCAGCCGCGCCACACGGGACCTCCGGTGCGCAGTCGACCAGCTTGACGCCGGGCTTGCTCAAGTCAGCGAACGTCGCGATGTGGGCGGGATTGTCGGGGGGAACCGCGATCTCCATCGTGTTGGTGGCAAAGTCGACCGGTGTCCCGACGGTGACCTTGGCGCTGGTGGCCTTGTCCATGTTGGCGGTGTCGGCGGACGCGAAGACGTCGGCGGGCGCGCCGTTCTGCAGCTGCGCGACCAGGTCGGACGACCCCCCGAAGTCGAACTTCACGCTGACGCCGCTGTGGCTCTTCTCGAAGTCCTGCCCGATCTTCGTGAAGGCGCCCGTCAGCGACGACGCCGCGTAGACGGTCAGCGTCGAGCCGGGCGCCGACGATGAGCTCTTGTCGTCGTGTGAGCTGCAGGAGCCCAGCGAGAGGGGTAGCACAGTGGCGACAGCGAGTACTCCGGCGAGGCGTTTCACGAGGTGTCGAGCTCTCTCTGTGATCCGAAGATACGGAACAACCGAGACTGTAAAGCACGATCTGCGGCGGGTCCGATCCGGGGCCCTCACTCCGCCGAGGGTTCACGTAGTTCCCTTCGCGGGGTCGAGTTGTTCCCGGCGACGGGTCAAGTCGTCCCCGCCGGGGCGATGCGCCCGGCTCACGTGCCCCATCGCGATTGTCTCTCGCGGCTGAGTGCTGAGTGAGTGGTAGCGACTGTCGGCCGCGGCGGGAAGGATGGCCGGCATGAACAGCGACAGCACTCCACAAAAGGCGAAGCCGGTCGCATCGGCAGCGGTGTGGCCGGTACCGCGTCGTACGGTCATACCGCGACATGGCGACGAGATGAGCATGCTGCAGGCGTACCTCGACCACTACCGCGAGACCTTCCAACTCAAGTGTGACGGCCTGGCGCCGGAGCGGCTGTCCGAGCGCAGCGCAGCGCCGTCGTCGATGTCGTTGCACGGGTTGGCGCGCCATCTCGCCGGGGTCGAGCGTTGGTGGTTCGCGACCAACTTCGCCGGCCTCGACCTCCCGATGCTCTACTACACCGAAGAGGACCCCGACCAGGACTTCGAGTCCTTGGACGGAGATCCGCTCGAAGCCCTGCGCGTCTGGCGCGAGGAGTGCGAGCGATCGCGGGGGATCGTCGAGGCAGCCTCTGGCCTCGACCAGGTCGGGGCAGTGGAGCGGAACGGCAGCTACACGTTGCGGTGGCTCATGCTTCGCATGATCGCGGAGTACGCGCAGCACGACGGCCATGCTGACCTGCTTCGGGAGGGCATCGACGGAGCGGTCGGTGCTTGATGCCCACGATGGGGGCGACTCCGATGCAGAGCTGAGGCGTCGCTATCCGCGGTTGTTCGCGCCCGACCGGTGGGAGTGGGCGGCCATCGACGTCAGGTTCACGATGCGGCTTCCGCGCGACGACCTGGTCCAGAGTGTGCATGTCGTCGCCTTCCAGGGTGACGATGTCGTCGTGTGCAGAGACGAGCGTCCGCTCGTGTGGTTCCTGCCGGGCGGTACCCGGGAGGTGG
>JAWWPH010000454.1:0-11480 GCA_033850875.1 Nocardioidaceae bacterium
AAGGACATGTCGACCGGGTACGACGTCCAGACGGTCGCCGAGCGCGCGCAGGGTGCCAGTGGCCGGCGTGGCGCGGGCCAGCAGAACGCCGCGGCGTGGCTCGCGGAGCTCGGCTCCCTCGGGCGGAGCCAGCACATCACCTGGCTGCCATGTGCGAACCCCGCCGTGAGCGCCCTCGCCGACGCCGGCATGCGGGGCATCGTCACGGCAGCGGTCGTCGCGACGGCGGCCTACGCAGCGCCTGCTCCCCTCGCCTCGGCCGTCACCGACTGGCAGCAGGACGGATCGAGCACGCGACGCGGCCTCGCCGTCACCCGCCTTGCCGGTGTCAGCACCCACATCGTCTCCCAACAGAGCCTCCCGGGGCTCGTCCTCAACTCACCGTCGGGGTACCCCCCACCGGAGGTGACCGTCAACACCCGTCCGGGACCGGTGACCGCGGTGGTGATCCGCGCCGACATCGGTGGTCGGCCGTTCGACGCGTCGCTCACCTCGCTGGAGTTCCGGCAGGCGCTGCTGGCCGAGTCGACCGTCCGCGCCCTGAGCGGCGACTCCCGGCCGACCTCGGTGTTCGCCGCGCCCTTCAACTGGGACCCCGGTGACCTCTCATCGGCCGCGAATCTGGCGGGCGGCTACGGCTACCCGACCGTCGCTGCCACCTCACTCGCCCATCTGGTGTCACGGCACAGCCCGGCGTACACGGGACACGTCCGGCTCCTACACGGGCGTCCGCGCCTCACCCTGCGGACGCTCGATGCGATCCGGCGGCTCCGGCACAGCGGTCGCGTGTACAGCGCCCTGCTGACCGGCCATGACGTCGTCTCGACCTCGTTTGACCAGCAGCTCGCCAGCGCAGGCTCGGCGGCATGGAGCACCGCGAGCATCCGTGGGACCGCCGTGACGCGCGAGCTGGCCCGCGAGATCTCCGACAAGGTCTCGAAGGTGACCGTCACCGGGCCGGCGTTCGTCGCCATGTCGAGCAGCAGCGGGCGGTTCCCGCTGACGGTCAGCAACGGGCTCGACGTCCCGGTCACCGTAAAGGTGGTGCTGAACCCGCTCAACCACGCGCTGAACATCGGGCCGCTGCAGCCCCTGCACCTGGCGCCGGGTCAGCTTCTCGATGTCGACGTCACGGGCAGGGCCGACGGCACCGGCCTGACCCAGGTACGCGCCCGATTGTCGACGCTGTCCAACCGGCAGTTCGGACGCCCCGTGTACTTCAACATCCGGGCCACCCAGATCGGCGTGGCCATCTGGGTCGCGATGGGGCTGGGCCTGGCGACGCTGTTCATCTCGGCCGGCAGGCGGATCTACGTACGCGCGCGCGGGCGCGGCTTCAAGACCCGGGGGAGCTCGTCGGCATGACGGGCCGGGCCACCGCGTCGACGAGCGTGCTGTCGTCGAGCGGCATCATGGCCGCAGGGACGCTCGTGTCGCGCTTGACCGGATTCGTGCGCGCAGGACTGCTCGCCGCAGCGATCGGCGTGTCCTTGCACGCCGAGGTCTTCAACGTCGCCAACACGATCCCGAACAGCCTGTACATCCTGGTAGCGGGCGGCGTCTTCAACACCGTCCTCGTCCCGCAGCTCGTCAGGGCGATCAAGTCCGACCGCGACGGCGGCGATGCCTACGCCAACCGGATCATCACCCTGGGCGCGCTGGTCCTCGCGGGTGTCACGGCCGTCATCGTCCTCGCGGCGCCGCTCCTGCTGCGGGCGATGGTCGACAACAGCTTCTTCACGGACCCGGCTCTGGCAGCCGAACGGGTCTCGCTGATCGCGTTCGCCCGCTGGTGCCTGCCGCAGATCTTCTTCTACGGGATGTTCGTGCTGGTCGGGCAGATCCTCAACGCACGCGGCCGGTTCGGGCCGATGATGTGGGCCCCGATCGCCAACAACGTGATCTCCATCGCCGTCATCGTCGTGTATCTGGTCGCGTACGCCGGCCAACCGGCCAGCGGCGGGTACTCGACCGGTCAGGAGCTGCTCCTGGGCCTCGGCTCGACGATCGGCATCGTCGTCCAGACCCTGATCCTGCTGCCGTACCTACGGGCGAGCGGGTTCACGGTCCGCCCGAGGTTCGACTTCCGGGGAACCGGGCTCGGGCACACCCTGCGGCTCGGGAGCTGGACCGTCGGGTTCGTGATCGTGAACCAGCTCGCGTTCTACGTGATGGTGCACCGCGCGACCGCCGGCACCGCGCAGGTGGCGCACGGTGTGTCCGACGCCAGCGGGTTCACGGTGTACTCCAACGCCTTCCTGCTCACCCAGGTGCCGCACTCCATCGTCACGGTGTCGCTGGCCACCGCCACGATGCCTCTGGTGTCGCGGCTGGCGGCCGACGGACGCCTGCGCGCGGTCGGCGCAGAGATGGTCTCGACGCTGCGGCTGGTGCTCGCGGTGATCGTGCCCTGCGCGGTCGCGTTGGTCGTCTTCGGGCCGTCGCTGGCGACGATCCTCTTCAGCTGGGGGCACGCGGAGGGCGACACGACGTCGCTGGGGCAGACGCTGATCGCGTTCGCTCCCGGAATGCTGATGTTCAGCGTCCACTACACGGTGCTGCGCGGCTTCTACGCCATCGAGGACACCCGTACGCCCTTCTACATCCAGTGCCTCATCGCCGCGGTCAACATCGTGTTGGCGATCACCTTGACATCGGTCGTCGCGCCTCAGTTCGTGGCACCGGCGCTGGCGCTGGCGTACGGGGCGTCGTACACGGTCGGCGGCCTGGCGTCGATCGCGGTGCTCGCCGGCCGGCTCGGCGGTCTCGGACTCCGGGAGCTCGTGCGGTTCACCGTCCGGGTGTGCGTCGCCGCAGTCCCGGCGGCCCTGGTCGCCTGGCTGTGCGTGGTCGGGCTCGAGGCAGCCGGCCTCGACGTCGCCCGCAAGCTCAGCTCCCTGGTGCTTCTCGCCGTCGGTGGGACACTCGGGCTGGTGACCTACCTCGCACTGGCTCGGCTGCTTCGGCTCACGGAGATCGCCCGCATCGCCGGCGTCGTCATTTCTCGCGGCAACCGCGTCTAACCGGTCGGAATCCGACACGGCCAGCACCTACCATGAGAAGTGGTCGGGGCAGCCCGACCATCAGGTGAGCGACGCCGGATGGAGGACCGTGGGAACGCACTTGGTCCAGCCCGGCACGGTGCTGGCGGACCGGTATGTGATCGAGGACCTGCTCGCCCAGGAGGCCGGGTCCGAGTCGTGGCGGGCCCGCGACCGCGTCCTCGCCCGGTCGGTCGTGCTCCAACTGCTGCCGTCGACCTCGCCGCGCGCGACCTCTCTGATCGCGGCCGCGAAACGGGCTTCGCGGGTGGCGGACTCGCGCATCCTGCAGGTTCTCGACGCGGCCGACGACGGGAGCCTGAGCTACATCGTGCGTGAGTGGGCCACGGGCCAGTCCCTCGACGTCGTCTTGTCGGAAGGGCCGCTCGCGGCGCGCAGGGCGACCTGGCTGCTGCGCGAGGTGGCCGGTGCGATGGTCAACGCGCACCGGATGGGCCTCCCGCACCAGCGCCTGGTCCCGGACTCCGTCGTCATCACGAAGTCGAGCGGGGTGAAGCTGATCGGGCTGGGAACCGCCGCGGTGCTTCGCGGGGAAGAGGGCGAAGGGCGCGACGCGGAGCTCCAGGACACCCTCGACCTCGGGCGGCTGCTCTATGCCTGCCTGACAGCTCGATGGCCCGGTGGGGAGTGGTCCGGGCTGCCTGCGGCGCCGACCGAGCACGGGCGGCTGCTGCGGCCGAGACAGGTACGGGCCGGTGTACCCCGCGCTCTCGACGCCATCTGCGACCGGATCCTGTCACCGCAGTCACGCTACGGCGAGCCGATCACCACAGTCACCGAGGTGAAGGACTACCTCACCACGATCCTCGCCGAGGAAGGCGTCGCCGCGACCGCCGCTGCGGGATCCTCCGCGAGCGCCGCGACGCCGTCGACGCAGGTGCGCGCGCAGCCGGCGCCCGACCTGCTCCTGCGCGACAGCGACAGCTGGCCGACCGGAGAGCACGTCGCGTACGTCCCGTCCGGACCGGTGGACAGGACACCGTCACTGCGCCGCGTCCTCCTCTGGGTCGTCGCCGTCGTGCTCGTCCTCGGTGTCGCGCTTCTCGCCTACCTGGTCAGCCAGGACGGTCACGGGCCGTTCCCCAGCTCGGCCGCGACGACCAGCTCGGGCACCGGTCCGTCCACGTCGTCGAGTCAGACCTCCGCCGGCGCCTCCGCCGGCGCTCCGATACCGATAGCGGCGGTCCACGACTTCGACCCGGTCCAGGACCGGGGCAACGGCACGGAGAACCCCCAGCTCGCCCCGCTCGCCGTCGACGGCAACCCTGCGACGTCGTGGGAGACGCTGCAGTACTACAACAACCCCCGCCTGGGCCTGCTCAAGCCCGGCGTCGGGCTCGTCGTCGACCTCGGCCAGGTGCACGCCGTCGGCGAGGTCAGGGTCGGGCTCGGTGGTACCGGTACAGACGTCGAGCTGCGGGCGGCACCGGCGGCCGCGACTGCACCGCCCTCGGGCTCCGCCGACGCATACCGGCTGCTCGGCACCGATGCCGGGGCGGGCGGTTCGGCGGACTTCCGGCTCGACTCACCCGTACGGACCCGGTACCTCCTGGTCTGGCTGACCTCTCTGCCCAGCGACGGAGGCGACAGCTACCGAGGCAGGATCTCCGAGATCCGGGTCTTCGGGTGAGCCTCGGATGAGCCGAGCCGACGGATGACGATGGCCTCCCGATGACCACCCCAGGCGACGATCCGACCGACGCCACCCTGCTGCAGCGGCACGTCGACGGTGACCCCGACGCCTTCTCCGAGCTCGTGGCCAGGCACCAGGACAGGCTGTGGGCCGTCGCGGTACGTACCACCGGTGACCCCGAGGACGCCTCCGACGCCCTGCAGGAGGCGCTCATCTCCGCCTTCCGGCGAGCCGGCAGCTTCCGCGGCGACGCGCAGGTCACCACCTGGCTGCATCGGATCGTCGTCAACGCCTGCCTGGACCGCATCCGGCGGCGCAAGGCGAAGGCCACCGAACCGCTGCCGGACGACGAGGACCACCGCACCGAGCTGGCCGACCACGCGCCGGCCGACGATCCCGCCGAGGCCAGCGAGCGGCGAGCCGACGTCATCGCCGCGCTCCGCCAGCTCAACGAGGACCAGCGCGCGGCCCTCGTCCTGGTCGACATGGAGGGCTACTCCGTCGACGAGGCGGCCGAGGTGCTCGGCTGCGCCCCCGGCACGGTCAAGAGCCGGTGCGCGCGCGGACGAGCCCGGCTCGTCCCGCTGCTCACCTCGTACCGGAGGAACCAGCCGCCGTCCGACGACGTCGAACCTCCGATGCCGGCCGTCGCCCGACGGGTCGCGCCGTCGCCCGGCACGAGCTCACAACCCGGAAGGTCCCCGACGTGACCGAGCCCGTACACCCGTCCCTCGAGGAGCTCGCCGAGCTCCACGAGGGCGTGCTCGACGCCGGGCGGCAACTCGAGGTGTCCGCTCATCTCGCGTCGTGCGACGAGTGCGCGTCGGCGACGGCGGCATTGTCGGAGGTCGGCACGGTCCTCACCGCCGCGGGATCCGTGCCGATGCCGATACCAGCGGAACGGGCCGCCTCGCTGCAGGACGCGTTGCGCCGGGTCAGTGCCGAAAGAGCAGCAGGCGTGCCCTCGCTCGACGAGCAGCGTGACCGGCCGCAGCGGCGCCGCACCGCTGCCGCTCGGGTGCGAGTCCCTCGCTGGGTGTCGGCGGCGGGAGCCGCCGCGGCAGTCGTACTCGCCTGCTACGGCGGCATCAGCCTGCTGCACAGGGGTGGACCGGACCAGTCCAGCTCGGCGGAGTCCAGCGCCTCGGGCGGCCGGGTCGCAGCCGCGCGGGGTGACTCGTCCGGCGCGGCACCCAGCCCGTCCCCGCGGTCCCTTGCCTCAGCGACGCCCGGCAAGTCGGCCGGGGAGCTCCAGACGGTCACAGCGAAGACGCTCGCGGCGTACGCGGCCGAGCTCGGTTCCCACCCCGCCTCCGGTGCCGCGCCGCCATCGTGCGGTCCTGCGGCCGCGGACCTTCCCCACCGCTCCCGTGCCGCCACGATCCGCTGGAAGGGTTCACCGGCGCTCGTGGTCGTCGACCTCACGCGGCACCGCGCCACGGTGTACTCGTGCAGCTCCGCCGCCAGGTTGTTCTCCACCGGCTACTGAACCCCCTCCCGGCTCAGCCGACGGGAATGGATCCGCCATAGGATCCGTTGAACGCAGAGCGTCTCCGGCCCACTGGTCGGGGTCGTACGTAAGGGCATGGAAGCGAGGAAGAGATGTCTTCGGACGTCCGTAACGTGATCATCATCGGCTCGGGCCCCGCGGGGTATACGGCCGCGATCTACGCTGCCCGCGCCAATCTCCACCCCTTGGTCTTCGAGGGGTCGGTCACCGCCGGTGGCGCGCTCATGAACACGACCGACGTCGAGAACTTCCCGGGATTCCCCGACGGGATCATGGGTCCGGCGCTCATGGACGACCTACGCAAGCAGGCCGAGAAGTTCGGCGCCGAGCTCGTGCCCGACGACGTCACGGATGTCGACCTGACCGGCGACGTCAAGCAGGTCGTCGACACGGCCGGTGACGTGTACTGCGCCAAGGCCGTCATCTTGGCGATGGGCTCCGGATACCGCAAGCTGGGCGTCAAGGGCGAGGATCACCTCTCCGGCCACGGCGTCAGCTGGTGTGCGACCTGCGACGGGTTCTTCTTCCGCGACCAGGACATCGTCGTGGTCGGTGGCGGCGACTCCGCCGTCGAGGAAGCGACCTTTTTGACCCGGTTCGCTTCGAAGGTCACTCTCGTACACCGCCGCGACAAGTTGCGTGCCAGCAAGATCATGGCGACACGCGCGGAGACCAACGACAAGATCGAGTTCGCGTGGAACAGCGCCGTCGACGAGATCGTCGGCGACCAGCACCTGCAGGCCGTGGTCCTCAAGGACACGCTCACCGGTGAGACGCGCCGCGTCGACGCGACGGGCCTGTTCATCGCGATCGGGCACGATCCGCGCTCGGAGCTCGTACGTGGCCAGGTAGACCTCGACGACGAAGGTTACGTCGTGGTGGAGCAGCCCTCGACGCGTACCAACCTCCGCGGGGTCTTCGCCGCCGGTGACCTCGTGGACCACACCTACCGCCAGGCGGTCACCGCCGCCGGTACGGGCTGCGCCGCGGCGCTGGACGCCGAGCGTTACCTGACCGCTCTGGAGGACGCGTGAACCGGTCCTCTCAGCAAGGACGGCTACCCTCGACAGTTCCACTACAGACGTCGGGTACCGCAGACCACCCGCACCTCTCAGCTGCCACAACGACAACGAATCCAGGAGATCTCCATGAGTAACCTGCCCGCCGTGACCGACGCGGACTTCCAGACAACTGTTCTGCAGTCGGAGAAGCCGATCCTCGTCGACTTCTGGGCCGAGTGGTGCGGCCCCTGCCGGCAGGTGGGCCCCATCCTCGACGAGATCGCCGGAGAGCACAGCGACTCTATGGCGTTCGTCAAGATGAATGTCGACGAGAACCCGGTGACCCCGGCCAACTACCGCGTCACGGGCATCCCCGCTCTCAACGTCTACAAGGGCGGCGAGCTGGTCAAGTCGATCGTCGGCGCACAGCCGAAGGCCTCGCTGCTTCGCCAGCTGTCGGAGTTCATCGACGCCTGACCCAGCGCCCGACCCTCTCCGAAGGTCAGGTTCTTCCCCGAGGAGTCAGCTGGTTCCGGCTGACTCCTCGGGGCTAGACGTCGCCACCGAGGTAGGCCGCGCGTACCCCCGGGTCGGAGGCGAGCTCGGCCCCGGTCCCGTCCCGGACGATCTCACCGCTCTCGAGCACGTAGGCGTGGTCGGCCCGCTTGAGCGCCTGAGCTGCGTTCTGCTCGACCAGGAGCACCGTCGTGCCCTGGGTGTTGATCTCGGCGATGATCGCGAAGATGGACTGGATCAGCTTGGGTGCCAGACCCATCGAAGGTTCGTCGAGGATGAGCAGCCGGGGATGTGCCATCAGCGCCCGCCCGATCGCGAGCATCTGCTGCTCGCCTCCCGACAGCGTCCCGGCAGCCTGGTCCTTGCGCTCCTCCATCCGGGGGAACAGGTCGAACACCCGACGGCGATCGGCGTCGACCGCCCCTGACCTGCGGTCCTTGCGCGTGTACGCGCCCATCTCGAGGTTCTCGAGGACGGTCATCCCCGGGAAGCAGCGCCGCCCCTCGGGTGACTGGCTGATGCCGAGGGCGACCCGGCGGTACGACGGCATCGATGTGATGTCCTCGCCGTCGAAGCGGATCGTGCCCGACCGGACCGGCCGCAGACCCGAGATGGTCCGCATGGTGGTGGTCTTGCCTGCGCCGTTCGCGCCGATCAGCGTGACGACCGAGCCCTCGTCGACCGTGAACGAGATGTCGCGGATGGCCTCGATCCGGCCGTAGTTGACGCACAGGGAATCCACTTCAAGAAGCATCTTCTTCGTCGACTCCCAGGTAGGCCGCGATGACGGCGGGGTTGTCGCGAATATCGCGCGGAGGGCCTTCGGCGATCTTGCGGCCGAACTCGAGGACGACGAGCCGGTCGGTCACGCCCATGACCAGTCGCATGTCGTGCTCGATGAGCAGGACCGTGAAGCCGCGGTCGCGGACGCGGCGGATCAGGTCCATCAGCGCCCGCTTCTCGGCCGGGTTGAAGCCGGCCGCGGGCTCGTCGAGACACAGCAGTTTGGGGTTGGTCGCCAGCGCACGGGCGATCTCGAGCCGGCGCTGGTCGCCGTAGGACAGGTTGTTGGCGACCTCGTCGGCCTTGTCCTGCAGTCCCATGAAGTCCAGCCACTCCAGCGCCAGGTCGTGGCCCTCGTCCTCCTCGCGCCGGTGTACGGGCAGCCGGAACAGCGCGCTCAGGACGCCCGTGGAGTGATGCGCGTCGGCCCCGACCAGGACGTTCTCGAGCGCCGTCATCGCGCCGAAGAGGCGGATGTTCTGAAACGTCCGGGCGATCCCGAGCTTGGTGATGCTGTAGCGCTTGTGCCCGGAGATCGACGCGCCCTCGAAGCGGACCTCGCCGCTCGTCGGCCGGTAGATGCCGGTCGTGACGTTGAAGCACGTCGTCTTACCGGCTCCATTCGGCCCGATCAGGCCGAGGATCTCCCCTTCGTCGATGGAGAAGCTCACGTCGTCCAGAGCCACCACGCCACCGAAGGCAAGGGTGACGGAGTCCACCTCGAGCAACGGGCGGCTTGCTGCCTCAGCCATCGAAGGCACCGGACTCGAGGCTCTCGACCTTCGACGCGCCGCGGCGCGCGCGCACGGTCCGCCGCGGCGGCAGCAACCCCTGGCTGCGGAAGATCGCCAGCAGGATGAGCGCGATGCCGAAGACCAGCACCCGGTAGTCGGCGAAGCCCCGGAACCGCTCGGGGAGGTACGCGACGGCGATCGCCCCGACCATCACGCCCCATCGGTTGCCCGCGCCGCCGACGATGACGGCGGAGACGAACAGGATCGAGAAGATGAGCGCGAACGAGACCGGCGAGATGAAGCCGATGTACGCCGCGTACAGCCCCCCTGACAACCCGCCGATGAAGGCGCCCATCGCGAAGGCCAGCAGCTTGAACTTGAACGTCGGGACGCCCATGACTTCCGCGGCGTCCTCGTCCTCGCGGGTGGCCTCCCAGGCCCGGCCGACTCTGGAGTCCTTGATGCGGCGGTCCGCGAGGATCACGAGGATCACCATGGTGAGGCCGAGCCAGTAGTACGGGACGCTGTCGACGACGCCGAAGGTGAGGAAGGTCGACTTGTTCGACAAGTCGATGCTCGCCACTCCCCCGCTCCACACGAGGTGGGGAACCGAGAAGAGGTCGACGCTGGGGGGCTTCGGGATGTTGGAGATCCCGAAGCTGGCGCCCAGCCAGTCGGCGTTGGTGGCGGTCAGCCGGATGATCTCGCCGAAGCCGAGGGTGACGATGGCGAGGTAGTCGCCGCGAACCCGCAGCGTCGGAGCGCCCAGCAGGACACCGGAGATCATCGCCACGACGGCGGCGATGGGCAGGCAGACGAGCCAACTGAGGTGGCCGTGCTGCGAGCCCAGCACGCCGACGGTGTACGCACCGACGGCATAGAAGCCGATATAGCCGAGGTCGAGCAGGCCGGCGTATCCGACGACGATGTTGAGGCCGAGGGCGACGAGCATGTACGTCGTCACGATGAACAGCACGCCGCCGAAGTCGGTGTCCGGCGTCGTGAGGATCGGAGGGTTCAGCAGCGGCAGCGCGTAGGCGACCAGTGCCGCAAGCAGCAGGAGGATCAGCTTGACCGCCTTCGGCAGGCCCAGCAGCCGTTCGCGGGTGGCGTCCAACAGACTCGAGACCGCCATGGCTATGCCCTCGCTCTTCCGAGAGACTCGCCCAGCAGGCCGGTAGGCCGAAACAGCAGGATGATCACCAGCAGGATGAACGACACGACGTCTTTCCACTGCGTCCCCACCAGTGCGGAACCCCAGTTCTCCGCCACCCCCAGCACGAGGCCGCCGATAAGGGCGCCGCGCAGGTTGCCGATGCCGCCGAGCACCGCTGCCGTGAACGCCTTGACGCCCAAGATGAAGCCGACGTCGTAGCGGGTCACGCCGATCTTCACCATGTAGAGCAGGGCGGCCGCTCCCGCCATCAGACCTCCCAGCAGGAACGTGGTCTGGATCACCCGGTCGGAGTTGACTCCCATCAGCGCCGCCGCCTCGGGGTCCTGAGCGACCGACCGAATGCCTCGCCCGAGGCGAGAGCGCTGGATGAAGCGGTCGACGACGAACATCATCACGAGGGCGGAGCCGATCACCAGCAGGTCGATGTTCGTCACGTGGTAGTCGAAGAGGCGGAAGAGCGGCTTGCTCGTCACGACGTCGGGAGTGCCCACGTTCTCCCGGGCGTTGAAGACGTACCGGCCGAGGTTGTCGTCGAGCCCGAACCAGGCGGTGATGTTGTCGCGCAGGCCCATCGTCTCCGACAGCGCGAACGAGGCCCCGATCGCCGAGATGAGGGCGACGAGCTTCGGTGCATGGCGTCGGCGCAGCGGCCGGTAGGCCACCCGCTCGAGCAGTAGCGCGATTGCGGCCGACGTCAGCATGGCGGCCACCAGAGCCAGCAGGAGCCAGCCGATGACGGCGGGGATCGAGCCACCCGCGTGCGCACCGACGAACAGCCAGATCCACGCCACGGCGAACGTGCCGTACATGAAGACCTCGGAGTGCGCGAAGTTGATCAGCTGCAGAACTCCGTAGACGAGGGTGTAACCCAGCGCGACGAGCGCGTAGATCGCGCCCAACGACAGGCCCGTCACCGTCAGGGCCCAGAAGTTGTGGAAGAGGTAGGCCATCCGGTCTTCCCGTCGACGCGGACACAGATGCCGCGAGGCTAGGGGATCGTCTCCCGCGGCCTCGCGGCGCTACATCATCAGCGGTTGAGCCGAACTGCTAGTACTTGATCTCGT
>JAWWPH010000520.1:0-2641 GCA_033850875.1 Nocardioidaceae bacterium
GACACGACACCCCCGCCTCCTCGACACGGATTCCCGCCTCCTCGACACGACACCCCCGCCTGCTCGACTCGACATTCCCGCCTCCTCGACGCAACATTCCCGCCCACTCGAACGCAACATTCCCGCCCACTCGACCGGACCTATGCGCCCACTCGACGCAACATTCCCGCCCGGTCGGCGAAAGGTTGCATGAGGCACGCATCTAGATGTATGCTTGTCTCATGCAACCATTCTCGCCGGGAGCAAGCCGTCCGCAGTCGCCGGAAGAGGCCGTGATCATGCTGGTCATGGAGGCCAGCCGCCGCTTCCGCAGCCGCGACCCCGGGGACCAGGTCGACCCCTCCAGTTTTCCCCTCGCCAAGCAGCTGATGTGCCACGACGCCATGCGGGTGACCGATGTCGCGACGCGCCTCGGCCTCGACGCCTCGACGGTGAGCCGTCAGATCAAGCACCTCGAGGACAAGGGCCTGGTCGAGCGGACTCCCGACCCTGCCGACGGCCGGGCGAGTCTGGTACAGATCAGCGCTGCCGGACAGGCGAGCATGCAGGCGGCCTTTCGCCGCCGCTATGAGCGGATCCGAGCGGTGCTCGAGCCGTGGACCGACGACGACCGGGCACGGCTCCAGGAGCTTCTCACCCGCCTCGCCGACGATCTCGCCGCCGCGAGCGACCGTGACCGCGACGCCGGCGCCGCCAGCAGTACGCCAACCACCAGCCAGCCCGAGACGAAGGTCCCCTCATGACCGAGATCCAGACCCCCGACCACCAGGGGTACCTCACCCACCGCCAGATCCTGATCGTGATGAGCGGATTGATGGCCGGCATGTTCCTCGCCGCCCTCGACCAGTCGATCGTCGGTACGGCGCTCCCCCGCATCACCAGCGAGCTGGGCGGCCTCAACAAGCTCTCGTGGGTCGTCACCGCATACCTGCTCACCCAGACCTCGTCCACGCCGCTGTGGGGCAAGATCTCCGACCTGTACGGCCGCAAGCTGATCTTCCAGGCAGCGATCGTGATCTTCCTCGCCGGCTCGCTGATGTCCGGAGCTGCGCAGAGTATCGGTGAGCTCATCGCCTTCCGCGCGGTCCAGGGCCTGGGAGGCGGCGGGCTCTTCGCGCTCGCCCTCGCGACCATGGGCGACGTCGTGCCACCCCGTGAGCGCGGCCGCTACGGCGGCTACTTCGGAGCAGTCTTCGGCACCTCCAGCGTGCTCGGACCGGTCCTCGGTGGCTTCTTCGCCGACGGACCCGGATGGCGCTGGATCTTCTACGTCAACATTCCCGTCGGCATCGTGGCCCTCCTCGTCACGAGCAGTGCGCTCAAGATCCCCGTGGTCCGGCGCGAGCACGTCATCGACTACCTCGGTGCCACGACGATCGTCGCGGCGGTGAGCTCGTTCCTGCTGTACACGACGTGGGCCGGCCCCGACCACGGCTGGGGCTCCTCCCTCGGTCTCGGGCTGCTCGCCGCCGGTGTGCTGTTGACAGGGTTCTTCATCCTCGTCGAGTCACGGGCGGCCGAGCCGATCATCCCGCTGGGTCTGTTCAAGCTCAAGGTCTTCACGACCGCGAACCTGTACAGCTTCATCGTCGGGTTCGCCATGTTCGGCGGCATCATCTTCCTGCCGGTGTACCTGCAGGTCGTGCAGGGCTTCAGCCCGACGAAGTCCGGGCTCGCGCTCCTGCCGATGGTCGTCGGAATCTTCTCGACGTCGATCTCGACCGGCATCATCATGAGCCGCACCGGACGGTACAAGGTCTTCCCCATCCTGGGCGCCCTGATCGTCTCGGTCTCGCTGCTGCTGCTGTCCACGCTGACGGTCGGCACGCCGTACTGGCAGGCGGGTCTGTACTTCTACCTCTTCGGAGCCGGCCTCGGCTGCAGCATGCAGATCATCGTGACGATCGTGCAGAACTCGGTCGACCGCCGTCACATGGGCACCGCGACGAGCTCCGTGACGTTCTTCCGCTTCATGGGCGGAACCTTCGGTGCAGCGGTGTTCGGAGCGATCCTGTCCAGCCGCCTGGTCGTCCACCTGGCGGCGCAGCTCGCAACTCTGCCCGCGCGCGGCAATGGCGCCCCGATCCCCACCGGGAACATCTCCAACAACGTCCAGCGGATCCAGGCTCTGCCGGAGCCGATCCACGGCCTGGTGCTCAACGGGTTCGCCGAGTCACTGCACGACGTGTTCCTCTGGGCGGTACCGGTGCTCCTGGTGGCACTCGCCGTATCGTTCTTCATCCCCGAGGTGCCGCTCAAGGCACGTGAGACCGCCGTCGAGGATGCCGGTCTCGTCGACGAGGAAGTCACTCTGGCTCACTGATCGGCGACGGCTTCGTCGAGCCTCGCCACCATACGAAGGGCCGCGGCCGGATGCTCCGCAGCGAGCAACCCGGCTGCCGCCAGTACGTAGTCCCTGTCGATCACCAGCCGTGGACGTCGAGGACCCAGCCATCCGCCGCGGACCTGGTCTCCGGTCGCCGCCCCAAGGACGCGGCCGGCGTCGACTCCGCTGCCGTGGCGCAGCACGCCTCCGGAGCCGACGAGCAGGTCCACCTCTCGGAGATCCTTGCCGCTGCGCTCGAGCAGTCGTCCGTCCGGTGACCACACGACCTGCTGGCGGCCCGCGTGGCGCCTGACC
>JAWWPH010000611.1:0-2762 GCA_033850875.1 Nocardioidaceae bacterium
GGATGGCGCAGCAACAAGCCGTATCGCGCGGTCCCGTTCTCGCCGACGCATTACAATTTTGCCGTCTCGATCGAGGGCGCGTTCCGCACGGCCGTGCTCGATGCAGCCAAGAAAATGGTCGGGCAGCGCTAAGACGCCGAGCCGATCGTTTCGGCTCTGCTAGTCCCATAGAGCCACAGCTTCTTCCTCCTTGTCTTTGCCTGGGCGGAATTCGGCAACACCAAGCCCGCGTCGACAAGGCCACACCCCGCACAGATTCAAGGATGTAAGCGCACACAGCGCCGGCTGGCGTTTGACTCCCGCCGCCCACTCGCGCGAGACTTGTTCAGTTTTGTTCAGCCGACCGGCGTACCGGGCTGCGTTTCATGCCTTGTTCAACGCGTTTCGTTTGCCTGCGCATCGCGGCGCTTGCGGCGGCACTGCTGCTCGCCGCGGCAGGCGCACAGGCCAGCGCTTGGCTCGAGCCGGCTGGTCAGGGCCAGATCATCCTTGGCGGCACGTTCTCGGATTCCCTGCGCAGCTACGACGTCCGCGGGCGGCTCGCTCCTCTGTCGTCGTACAAGAAGTTCGAGCTCACGGCCTACACGGAATACGGGCTGACCGACTCCGTCACGCTGATTGCGGCGCCATCGGCGCTTGATTTCAGGGCCAAGCCGCCGGGTGAGAGCTACGCCGGCGTCGGCGTGCTGGAAGCCGGCGGGCGGGTGAAGCTCTTCGAGGTCGGCGAAACCATCTTCTCGGCCCAGGCGACCTTAAGGGAAGCGAGCAATTCACGCGCGCGCATTTTCCTCGACACGGGCCGTGGACTGCAAGCAGATGCGCGTTTTCTCGTCGGCCGGCAGTTCACCATTTTCGGCTTCCCGGCGTTCAGCAGCATCGAGGTCGGCTACCGATCACCGGGCGGATTCGGCCACGAAGTCCGCGCCGACCTGACGCTCGGGGTGCGGCCGGTGGACAAGGTGCTCGTGCTCCTGCAGACCTTCAACATTGGGGCGATCAACACCGCGCCCCTCTACCCCACGCGGTCGAACAAGATTGCGCTTAGTGCGGTCTATGACGTCACGCCAAAAGTATCGGTGCAGTTCGGCGGCATCCTTGGTCTGCCGGGCGTCAATATGACGACCGAGCGCGGCATCATTGCCGCCCTCTGATACCGGTTCTGACCCGTTCTTTCCGCCAATGGACAGAGCCGGGCGAGCCTGTAACATCCAGCGCGGCTGCCCAATCCCGGCAAGAAGGTCGGCAGTGACGGCGTGGACGTTCGTCCGCGATTGGGGAGGTCTCGTTGTACTCTGGGCCATCGCGCGAGCGTAAAGAAGGCGCGCTCGACACCTTTCCGAAATGGCTCCGCCATCAAGCGCAGGCGCGGGCGACGCGTCCGGCAATCCGTCTCAAAGATCGCGGCATCTGGCACACTTGGACCTGGGCGGAGACATACGACAACGTGCGTGCGCTGGCGCATGGCCTGCGCGGGCTCGGCATAGGACCGGGCGACAAGGTCGCTGTGGTCGGCGCGAATCGGCCGGCGCTTTACTGGGGAATCGCCGCCGCGCAATGGCTACGCGCGGTTCCGGTGCCGGTCTATGCCGATGCGGTCGCCGACGAAATGGCCTACGTCCTCGAAAATGCCGACGCTAAAATCGCGCTCGCACAGGATCAGGAACAGGTCGACAAGATTCTGAGCATCGGCGAACGGCTGCCGCAACTCACGCATATTCTCTATGACGAAGAGCGCGGCTTACGCACCTACGATCATTCGCGCCTACACGCGATCGCGAAGACGATCGGTGACAGCCAGGCTGCCCTAGCCGATCCTGAGATCGCGGCTGAAATGGACGCCGAGATCGATCGCGGCAGGGCCGATGATCCCTCGATCATGCTCTATACGTCGGGGACAACCGGACGCTCTAAAGGCGTGGTCCTCCTGGCGGGACGCTGCGTTGCTGCTGCGCGCGACACCGTCGCTTTCGATAAGCTCACCGATGCCGACGAACAGCTTGCCTATCTGCCGCTCGCCTGGGTCGGCGATCATTATCTCAATTATGCGCAGATGTTCGTGTCAGGCGGCTGTATGGCGTGTCCGGAAAGCGCCGACACGGTGCAGCAAGATTTGCGCGAAATCGGACCGAGCTTCTATTTCGCGCCGCCGCGTGTCTTCGAATCGCTGCTCACCCGCGTGATGATCCGGATGGACGACGCCAGTCGTTTGAAGCGGGTGATCTTCCATCATTTCCTCGCTGTCGCGCGTCGATGGGGCGAGAAGATTCTGGACGGAAAACAGGTGCCGCTACACGCGAGACTGCATTATGGGCTTGGCGCCGCGCTTGTTTATGGGCCGCTTAAGAACGTGCTCGGGTTCTCGCGCATTCGCACCGCTTACACCGCCGGCGAGGCCATCGGCCAGGATCTCTTCTCGTTCTATCGTTCCCTCGGCCTGAACCTGAAGCAGCTCTACGGTCAGACTGAGGCTTTCCTCTATGTGACATGCCAGGCGGACGGCGCCGTGCGTGCCGACACGGTCGGGCCGGCGGCGCCGAACGTCGCCTTACGCCTCGCAGCCGATGGCGAGGTGCAGTTCAAATCGCCGGGTCAATTTGCCGAATACTACAAGGATCCGGCGAAGACTGCGGAGGCGATGACGCAAGACGGCTTTGTTAAGACCGGCGATGCCGGCATATTCGAAAGCGACGGTCAGCTGAAAATCCTCGATCGCGCCAAGGATGTCGGCCGCTTACGTGATGGGACGCTGTTCGCGCCAAAAT
>JAWWPH010000564.1:0-2676 GCA_033850875.1 Nocardioidaceae bacterium
TTCGACCGCGACGTCGACGGCTTCCGGATCGACGTCGCCCACGGGCTCGCCAAGACGGCGGGACTACCGCACGCGGGGCCGCGGGAACCCGGCGCGCAGCACGTCGAGGCGCATCCTGCGTGGGACGTCGACACGGTGCACGAGATCTACCGCGCGTGGCGCAAGCTGGCGGACTCCTACGACCCGCCCCGCATCTTCACCGCCGAGGCCTGGGTGCGGTCCAACGAGCGGCTCGCTCTCTACCTGCGCCCGGACGAGCTGCACACGGCCTTCCAGTTCGAGTTCCTGCGCGCCCCGTGGCGGGCCGACGTGCTACGCCCGGTCATCGACGAGGCCCTGCGGACCGCCCTCGAGGTCGGTGCACCCAGCACCTGGGTGCTCTCGAACCACGACGTGGTCCGGCACGTGACCCGGTACGCCCGCTCCCAGCCGCCGCATGCTGTGGAGAGCTACTGGGACCGCCAGCGCTGGAGCACCGAGCCCGCCGACCTCGCCGTGGGCACGCGGCGCTCCCGGGCGGCGATCCTGCTCACGCTCTCGCTGCCCGGTGTCGCGTACCTGTATCAGGGTGAGGAGCTGGGGCTGCCCGAGGTGGAGGACATCGCACCGGAGCGACGCCAGGACCCGACGTGGGAGCTCTCCGGCCACACCGACGTCGGCCGCGACGGCTGCCGGGTGCCGCTGCCGTGGTCCGGGTCGAAGCCGCCCTTCGGGTTCAGTCCCGACGACGCGACCGCAGCACCCTGGCTGCCCCAACCGGCCGACTGGGCGAGCTTGGCGGAGCAGCGCCAACACGACGACGACGGCTCCATGCTGTCGCTGTATCGCGCCGCGCTCGCGCTGCGTCGCTCGCACCTGAAGGGTCTGACCGTGCCGATCTGGCTCGACTCGCCGACGGACACGCTCGCGTTCCGGCGGGGCGACGTCCAGTGCTGGGTCAACACCGGCCCGACGGCGGTCGCGCTGCCGGAGGGTCGGCTGCTGCTCGCGTCCGGGCCGGGCCCCGACGCCGGCACGCTGCCGACCGACACGGCCGCCTGGATCCTCGCGCCCTGACCCTCAGTGCGCAGTAGCGCCTGAACCGCTCGCCGTCGTTCCGGTCCCGCTCGCCGACGCACCAGTGGCACCACCGGTTCCGGACGTCTCCGTACCCGTCGACGACCCGGAGGCAGCGTGCCGAGGGCTCGCCGACCCGTTGGCCGCACCGTTCGAGTCGGCGTTGACGGTGAGGTTCTCACCAGACTCCGGGTCGAACAGGTGCATCTTGGCGACGTTGACGTAGAGCTCGATCTCCTCGCCGTCGGAGACGCGGCTGGTGGAGTCGATGGAGACGACCAGCTGCGTACGCAGCGACTCGCCGTCGAGGTCGCGCTCCAGCTGCTGCAGCTGCGCCTGTACCGCAGGCGGCGCCTCGAACGGGATGTACGCGTACTGCTCGCTGCCGAGCCACTCCGTCACGTCGACAGTGGCGCGGAACGTCGACCCCTCGGCCACGGTGGCGGGGTCCATCACCGACGCGTCCTCGAAGTACTCGGGGCGGATACCGGCGATCAGGAGCTCGTGTCCCTGCGCCATGTCGGCCTTCTCCCGGGGGATCTTCACCTTTCCGAACGGGAGCTCCACGGTGTCGCCGCTGACCGTCGCCGGCAGGAAGTTCATGGGCGGCGACCCGATGAAGCCGGCGACGAACAGGTTGACCGGGTTCTCGTACAGCTCGCGCGGCGTGGCCAGCTGCTGGAGCAGACCGCGCTTGAGCACCGCGACCCGGTCACCGAGCGTCATGGCCTCGGTCTGGTCGTGGGTGACGTACACGGTGGTGATGCCGAGCCGCTTCTGCAGCCTGGCGATCTCGGTACGCATCTGGCCGCGCAGCTTCGCGTCGAGGTTGGACAGCGGCTCGTCGAAGAGGAACGCCTGGGCGTCGCGGACGATCGCCCGTCCCATCGCCACCCGCTGCCGCTGGCCACCGGACAGGTTGCCCGGCTTGCGCTCCAGGTGCTCGTCGAGCTCGAGCGTCTTGCTCGCCTCCCGCACCTTCGAGTCGATCTCGGAGTCGCTCATCTTTCCCGACAGCCGCAGCGGGAAGGCGATGTTCTCGTACACCGAAAGGTGCGGGTACAGGGCATAGTTCTGGAACACCATGGCGAGGTTGCGGTCGCGAGGCGCCTTGTCGTTGACCCGCTCGCCACCGATCCTCATGTCGCCGGAGGTGATGTCCTCGAGGCCGACGATCATGCGCAGCAGCGTGGACTTGCCGCAGCCCGACGGGCCGACCAGGATGATGAACTCTCCATCGGCCACGTCGATGCTGACGTCGTTCACAGCGGGAAAGCCGTCACCATACTTCTTGACGATGTTCTGCATTTCGATGGCAGCCATCTGGCATCAACCCTTCACAGCGCCGGCGGTCAGACCGGCAACGATCTTGCGTTGGAACAACAGGACGATGATGATCACGGGCACCGTCACGACGACGGCCGCCGTGGCGAGCTGGGAGTAGGGCGGGTTGAACGGGTCGGAGCCGACGAAGAACGACATCTGCGCCGGCACGGTGCGTGCCGCCGTCGTGGACGTCAGCGAGATGGACAAGACGAACTCGTTCCAGGCGAAGAAGAACGTCAGGATCGCCGCCGTGAACACGCCAGGCGCCGCGAGCGGGACGATCACCTTGCGGAA
>JAWWPH010000567.1:0-2538 GCA_033850875.1 Nocardioidaceae bacterium
CGCTCGGCGGTGCATTTGCCCCCGCTCGGCGGTGCATTTGCGCCCGCTCGACCGTGCATTTGCGCCCGCTCGACCGAGCATTTGCGGCCGCTCGACCGAGCATTTGCGCCCGGTCGGCGGCGAGGTCAGGGGTGCGGCTTCTGTGCTGCGAGGAGGGACTCGAACGGCACCGGGTCGTCGTACGGGTCGGGTGCCGGCGCGTACGGGTCGGGTGCCGGCGCGCTCGCGCCCGAGTGCATGAGCCCGGCCAGCTCGCCCGCCGCCCGGTCGATACGCGCCGCCAGCGACGTCTCGCGCCCGGAGTCGCCGCTGCCCCAGTCCTCCGAAGCGGCGAACACGGCGGTCGGGACGACGACGGCCCTCAGGTAGACGAACAGCGGACGCAACGCGTGCTCGAGCGCCAGCGAGTGACGGGCGGTACCGCCGGTGGCGCCGACGAGGACAGGTTTGCCGACGAGGGAGTCGGCCTCGAGCACGTCGCAGAAGACCTTGAGCAGCCCGCTGTACGACGCGTTGAAGATGGGGGTCACGACAACGAGCCCGTCCGCTCGGCGCACCGTGTCCATGACGGTCCCCAGCTCGCCGCTCGGGAAGCCGGAGAGCAGGTTGTTCACCAGCTCGTGGGCGTGGTCACGCAGCTCGATCACGTCGATCTGCAGCTCGGCGCCGCCTGCCTCCAGGCTCCGCCGCGTCGCCACTGCGAGCTGGTCGGCGAGCAGCCTCGAGGCTGACGGCTGGCTCAGGCCGGCGGCGACGACCGCGAGTCTGAGTCGGGTCACGGCAGCGCCTCCTCCATGCTCTCGAGCAGCGCCGCCTCGGCGACCGCGTCCCTGGCCGCCCTCAGGCTGGCATGCGTCGGCGCCTCCGGTACATGCGCCGGCCTCAGGGCGTCGAACTCCTTGCGCAGCACCGGTACGACCTCTTCCCCCAGCATGTCGAGCTGCTCGAGAACGGTCTTCAGGGGCAGCCCGGCGTGGTCCATCAAGAAGAGCTGACGCTGGTAGTCGCCGAAATAGTCCCGGAACCGCAAGGTCTTCTCGATAACCTGTTGGGGGCTCCCGACGGTCAGCGGGGTCTGCTCTGTGAAGTCCTCCAGCGAGGGCCCGTGCCCGTAAACCGGAGCGTTGTCGAAGTACGGCCGGAATTCCCTGACCGCCGCCTGGGAGTCCCTGCG
Source organism: Nocardioidaceae bacterium (assembly GCA_033850875.1). Classification (GTDB taxonomy): domain Bacteria; phylum Actinomycetota; class Actinomycetes; order Propionibacteriales; family Nocardioidaceae; genus DASQEH01. The sequence continues at coordinate 1,175 of JAWWPH010000567.1, forward strand.
CATGAACACCTGGCCACCGAGGCCGACGATCGCCGAGTCGGCCGGGCCGTGCCCGTAGTGCTCGAACCGGCGGCGGTACAGGCCGATCAGGCGCTGGTAGTGGTCCTTCGGCCAGAAGATGTGGTTGGCGAAGAAGCCGTCACCGTAGTAGGCGGCCTGCTCGGCGATCTCGGGACTGCGGATCGAGCCGTGCCAGACGAAGGGGGGTACGCCGTCGAGCGGGCGGGGTGTCGAGGTGAACGACTGCAGCGGCGTCCGGAACCTGCCCTGCCAGTCGACGACGTCCTCGCGCCACAGCCGGCGCAGCAGGTCGTAGTTCTCGACAGCGAGCGGGATGCCGTCGCGGATGTCCTGACCGAACCACGGGTACACCGGACCGGTGTTGCCTCGTCCCATCATCAGGTCGACCCGGCCGTCGGCGAGGTGCTGCAGCATCGCGTAGTCCTCGGCGATCTTCACGGGGTCGTTGGTCGTGATCAGCGTCGTCGAGGTCGAGAGGACGATCCGCTCGGTACGGGCGGCGATGTAGCCGAGCATCGTCGTCGGCGACGACGGCACGAAGGGCGGGTTGTGGTGCTCGCCCGTGGCGAAGACGTCGAGCCCCACCTCCTCGGCCTTCAGCGCGATCGCGACCATGGACTTGATGCGAGCCGCCTCGGTGGGCGTCTCGCCGGTCGTCGGGTCGGGGGTGACGTCCCCTACGGTGAAGATCCCGAACTGCATGAGCACTCCTGCCTGCTGGCGTCCCGCCAAAACGATAGTACGGGTTTCAACTATCTCTGGCCGGGGATATTCCCCCGCCTGCCCGCCGCGAAGCCTGCCGCCTCCTCGTGGTGAGCACGGTCAGGTGGGTCCGAGGCTGCCCCTGACGAGGCTGTCGGTCGAGTGTGCCGGGTTGCCGTCGTACGGCTCCACGGAGACGTCGACGATCTTGTACTTCGACAGGTCGAGACCCGCCGGCAGGGTGAAGCGGCCGGACGAGGACTGGAGCGTACCCAGGGAGACCAAGTGCTTGGGGTCCGACATCAGCCAGACCTCGAGATAGGCACGACGCGTCGGCGGCGCGGTCACGCGCACGGCGAGCTCGCGCTGGTCGTTGACGTCCTCGACCTGCGCCGTGCCCGTGCCCTGCTTGGTGGGCAGTGGCCGAAGCGTGGCCGACGCGACGACTCGGGGCCCACCGCTGTGCAGGGACTGCCAGCCCAGTGTCCCCGCTGCCCCGACCACCGCGCCGATGACCGCGGCAGCGAGCACCCACGCGAGTCGGCGGCTTCCGATCGACGGCGCGGGGCGCTCTCGCGCCGCCTCACCCCGGCCGGCCCGGGGTTGGGGACGGACCAGGGTGGCCTTCGGAGCCGACGGTG
>JAWWPH010000433.1:0-6450 GCA_033850875.1 Nocardioidaceae bacterium
CATGCCGCCTGAGACGGCGACGACCTCCGGGTCGAGCGCCACGGCGAGGTTCGCGATAGCGCGCACGGCCACGTCGAGGGCGTGGCGACCGAGTGCGGCGAGCCGGGCGAGGTCCCCGCTCGGCAACGGACTCTCCGTCGGGCCCACCGGCGCACTGCTCATGGCCGCGAAGATGTCCCGCGTCGCCGTCGCCCGCTGCAGCAGGGCGGTCGCGGTCGCCTGCAGCCCGGATCCCGAGAACGTCTCCTCCAGGGGCGCCCGGTCGTCCCGGAACCCTCGGAGCGGGCCGTCGGACGGTACCTGGTAGGCGATCTCGAGAGCGGCCCCGTGGGCTCCTCGCAGCAGCCTGCCGCCGACGACCGCCCCGGCCGAGATGCCCGTCCCGAGGTTGACCAGCAGCGCGTCGTCGATCCCGGCCAGCGCCCCCCAGCGGGCCTCGGCAGCCGTCGCCGCCTTTGCGTCGTTGTCTGCCTCGACGGCCTCGATCCCGAGCCGCTCGCGTACCGTCGGCGCGAGGGGCAGCGTGTCCCACCCCACGTTGTTCGGAGCCAGCCGGACGCCCTCAGCGGCGACCACGCCGGGCGTCACCACACCGACGCCGCAGACCTGCGCGCCGTCGGCGCGGACCCGGAGCATCAGCTGCTCGGCCGCGTCGGCGAGCCGGTCGACCACGACGGCGGCGCCCTCGTCGGAGCGGGTCGCGATGCGGTGCGCCGCGACGACATGGCCCGACTCGTCTGCCGCGCACAGTGAGATCTTCGTACCACCGATGTCGATGCCGACGACGGTGGGACGGTTCATCACAGCCGCTCAGTGGTCCCCGGCCCGGACGTTGCCGGGGAAGCGAGGTCGTCGTCGTCGAGGTCCAGGTGCGCGGGGTCGGCGTTGAGGTACCGCTCCTCGATGTGCTTCGGGCCGAACGGCCACTCGCCCTTCGCGCGCGACCAGAGCGCGAAGGCCGCGACACCCACGGCGACCCAGGCGAGCGACCACTCGATGGGGTGCAGGCCCGGCGCGTTCTTGTCCGCGTACCCGTAGATGACCACCCAGCCGAGTGCCGCGATGATGCTGGGCAACGGGTAGAGGAACATCCGGTACGGCCGCCGCAGTGCGGGCTGCCGGCGGCGAAGCACCGTCAGCGCGAGGATCTGCGCCAGCGCCTGCACGAGCACCATGACAACCGTGAGCAGCTGGATGAGAACCGCGAGCGAGGTCATTTGCCCGATGACGAAGCCGGCGGCCGTCACGACGCCCATGGTGAGCAGCCCGACCGTCGGGAACTCGAGCCTCGGGTGCAGCCTCGCGAACGCGCGGAAGAAGACCCCGTCGCGGGCCGCGTCGTACGGCACCCGCGAGCCGGCGAGCAGTCCCGCCAGCACCGAGGTGAAAGCGGTCACCAGGATGAACACCGTGATGATCTTCGCCGCTGTCGCGCCCCACGTGCGTTCCAGCAGGAGTGAGACGACCGACGTGTACGCCTGGGAGTTCTGGTTGAGCATCTGGTGCCAGTCGACGACTCCGAGCACGCCGATCTGCATGGCCAGGTAGACGACCATCATGGACAGCACGGCGAAGATGATCGACCTCGGAAGGGTCCGGCCGGGCGTGCGGATCTCCGCGCCGAGGTAGGCGCTGGTGTTGTAGCCGAGGTAGTCGTACACGCCGACCGTCAGGCCGCCGGCGAAGCCGATCCAGAAGCTGTTGCGCGTGATGTCAAAGGCGTGAGAGGGGAACGTGAAGACCTGAGAGGCGTGGAAGTGCGTGTACGCGGCCAGGATCACCACCAGCAGCGTGGCGATCATGACCATCCACAAGATCTCGGCCATCTTGCCGATCGAGTCGATGCGCCGCCAGAGCAGGGCCACGATCACCACGACGGCGGCCAGGCCGACGATGTAGCTCTCCGCTGTCGTCATCCCGGGCCACAGGTACTGCAGGTACGACACGAAGCCGTAGATGCCGGTCGACATGATCAGCGGGATGAACAAGATGGCGGTCCAGACGAAGAGGAACGGCATCAGCCTCCCGGTGCGGTACTGGAACGCCTCACGCAGGTACACGTACGTGCCGCCGGAGCCCGGCATGGCAGCGCCCAGCTCCGCCCAGACGAGCCCGTCGCACAGGGCCAGCAGCGCTCCGAAGACCCAGCCCATGATCGCCTGCGGCCCGCCGAAGGCGACGACCATGACGGGGATCGTGATGAAGGGGCCGATGCCGCACATCTGGCCCATGTTGATGGCGGTCGCCTGGACGAGACCGATCCTGCGTCGCAGGTGCGGGTGGTGGTCTACCTGGGTCATGGGGCCTCCTGGTCACTGCCGGCCCGGATGGGGGTCCCCGGTCGGGACGGGGAGCCCGCCGGAGGTCAGCTCTGTGGCGACGTGTTGTCGATCCCGCCCATCCGGGCGAGGAACTCGTGGCACTTCTTGGCCCGAGCCGAGTCCTCCTCCATGACGCTGCGGAAGAAGGCCGCGATCTCGTCCTGTCCGGCGTTGTCTGCGTCGCGGACGTACTGGCCGTAGTCGTGGCCCGCCTTCAGGGCGTGGTACTGCAGCGAGATCAGGTCGAAGGTCACGTCGTCGAAGCCGGTTTCACCTGTAGCCATGGTGTCCTCCCTGTCGAGTGCTAACCACCACTGGTTTGCGAAGGGTAGTACCCGCTGTCGGCGGACTTAACTACCATCACTTGCCATGGCAAACGAGAGCTACACGGTGGAGCGGTCCGCGCTGATGGGTGCTCCGCCGGAGCGCATCTACGAGCAGGTCGCCGACTTCCACAGCTGGCCGCACTGGTCGCCGTGGGAGGGGCTGGACCCCGACATGCGTCGCACCTACTCCGGCGCCGACTCCGGCACCTCCGCCGCCTACAGCTGGTCAGGCAATCGCCGGGCCGGCCAGGGCCGGATGGAGATCCGGTCGGCCCGTGCGCCCTCGACGGTCGACATCGACCTGGCGTTCGAGAAGCCGTTCAAGTCGCGCAGCGACATCGTCTTCACGATCGCGCAAGAGGGCCCCGACGCGTCGCGCGTTACCTGGACGATGACCGGCAAGAAGACCCTGATGACAAAGGTCATGGGCGTCTTCAAGTCCATGGACGCCATGATCGGCCCCGACTTCGAGAAGGGCCTGGCGCAGCTGAAGTCAGTGGTCGAGCACCCGGCCACCGACTAGCACGCTGCTGTCGAGGACAGGCGGCATCCGGTGCCGAGGAGGACGCGCCGAAGGGCGCGAGTGGACGACATCCACGAGCTGGCGCAGGGCATGCCGCACGTCACCGTCGAGTACGGCGGCAGCGGGAACCCGGTCTACCAGGTCGGCCGCAAGTCGTTCATCTTCTTCCGCACGCCTCGCCCGGACGCCGTCGATCCAGCCACGGGTGAGCGCTATCGCGACGTGATCGTCTTCTGGGTCGGCTCGGAGGCGGACAAGCAGGCGCTGGTGCAGGACGAGGCCTCGCCGTTCTTCACGACGCCGCACTTCGATGGCCACCCGTCGGTGCTCCTTCGAGCCTCGCGCGTCGGCGAGCTCAGTCTGGAGGAGCTGGCGGAACTCGTTCAGGACGCCTGGCTGTCCCGGGCGTCGGCGCGCAGAGCGGCGACCTGGTTGAAGGGACGGTCCCCGGACTGAGCGCCGGTAGGGTCCGGCCGCGGCGCGTCAGGAGGCTCGGCCGAGACCGTCCAGGGCAGCCATCTCGTCGGTGGACAGCTCGAAGCCGGCGACGTCGGCGTTGCTCCGGATCCGCTCGGGGTTGCGTGACTTGGGGATGACGACCACGCCGTGCTGGAGGTGCCAGCGGATGATGACCTGCGCAGGCGTACGGCCCGCCCGCTCCGCGATCTCGGTGATCGTGGGGTTGTCGAGGGTGCCGCCGCGCAGGGCGCTATAGCCCTCGAGGGCGACGCTGCGCCGGCGGTGCTCGTCGAGCACGGCCGCGTCGAAGAGGAGCGGACTCCACTCGATCTGGTTGACCGCGGGCGCGACCCCGGTGTCGGACGTGAGCTCGTCGATCGTCTCGACGTCGAAGTTGCTGACCCCGATGTCTCGGGCCAGGCCGGACTTCCGCGCCTCGACGAATGCCCGCCAGATCGACAGGTTCGTCGCGTCGTTGCCAGGCCAGTGGATCAGCCAGAGGTCGACGTGGTCCGTGCCCAGAGCATCCAGGCTCTGCCGCAGCGTCTGGAGCTCCCGGCCCGCCTGGTTCGGGGGGCACTTCGTCGTGACGAAGACGTCGTCGCGGGCCACACCGCTGTCGCGAAGCGCCCGGCCGACCTCGGCCTCGTTGCCGTACACGGTCGCCGTGTCGAGGTGCCGGTAGCCGGCTTCCAGAGCGGCTGTGGTGGCCGTCACCGCCTCCCGGCCCGTGATCTGCCAGGTACCGAACCCCAGTAGCGGCATCGAGCCGCCGCCGTCGAGGGCCACGGTGTCATCGGGGAGTGCGGGCGTCGTCGAGCTGTCGGTCATGGCAGCGATGGTAGTCGGGGGTGTCCGGGACCGCACTTGACATTGTGCTGTCGTAACGACAACATGTTGTCATGAATTCCCGAACAGCACACGTTGCCCTGTATGACTCCCTGGCCGACTGGGAGGTCGGCTACCTTCTCGTGGAGCTGCGTACGGGACGCTTCACCGGCTCTGCCTGGAACGTCGTGACCGTTGCCGAGTCGCTCGACCCGGTCACCAGCATGGGGGGTGTCCGGATGCTCCCCGACGTCAGGCTCGACGACCTCGACCCGGCGGACAGCGATCTGCTGATCCTTCCCGGTGCCGACCTCTGGGACGCCGGCGGGGGCCAGTCCTTCGCTGCTTTGGCCGGACGCTTCGTCGACGCCGGGGTGCCGGTGGCGGCCATCTGCGGCGCCACCGCCGGCCTGGCCCGTGCCGGCCTCCTCGACCACCGACGCCACACGAGCGCGGCCCCGGAGTATCTCCTCGCAACCGGCTACGCGGGCGCCGACCGCTACGTCGACGAGCGGGCAGTGGCCGACGGCGGCCTCATCACCGCGGGTCCACAGTCGCCCGTCCAGTTCGCCCGCGCGGCCCTGGCCTCCCTGGGCCTGGCATCGGCCCAGACGCTCGATGCCTACGAGCGACTCTTCCATCGCGGTGATTCGTCGGCCTTCCCGGTGCTCATGCGGGCCAGTACGGCGGCGTGAGCGCCGAGAGGGCCGCGACATCGGCCGACGTTCCGCCCCCCAGGGAGGAGTGGCCCGTCCCTTCGCCACAGAGCGAGGCCGGCCGGGTCCTTACCGACGTCATCCTCACCACGTTTCGGCTCAACGCGCGGCTGATGGAGGCGGCCCAGTCGCTCGCGATCGAAGGCGGGCTCACGGCCGCCTGGTGGCAGGTGCTCGGGGGTGTCCTCGACCAGCCGCGCAGCGTTGCCGAGATCGGACGGCGAATGGGGATGGCGCGACAGGGCGTCCAACGAGTGGCCGACCTGCTCGTCGACCGCGGGCTGGCCGAGTACCGTGCCAACCCCGTTCACCGACGCGCGAAGCTGCTGGCCTGCACCGAGGCGGGGTACTGGGCGGTCCGCCGAATCTCCGTTGCCCAGCATCCGTGGTCGGACCGCATCGCGGCTCATGTCGGTGCCGACGAGTTGCGAAGCGCACTGGGCACCATGCGGGCTCTGGTCGCCGTTCTCGATGCCGACCGCTCGGCGGGGACGTAACCGCCACACTCGACGGCTCGAGCTCGAGGTCGCCGCCGGGGCGCTCATGGTCGGGTGGGTTCGAGTCGGGCTATCGCGTCGGCGGCCCGCAGCATCTGCTCACCGACGGGCTGGAGACCGACGGAGGTCGCGAGCAGCCCGGTCGAGACCCTCTCGACGACACCCCACTCCCAGATCGTCGTCGGGTCTAGCCCGGTACGGGCCGCGAGCCAGTCGGCGCGCTGCCGGGGTCCCTCCTGCATCAACTCGGCCGGATCCTCACGCATCACGATGCCGAGGTCGTACTCGGGGTCCGCGAGCAGGCCGTCGGGATCGACGAGCGCGAAGCCGTCGCCGGACTCCAGGGCGTTCCACTGGTGCACGTCGCCGTGAACCAGCCGCGCCCGGTCGCCGGAGAAGGCCGCGACCCGGCGGGCGGCGCAGGTGAGCGCGTGTCGCACGGCACGCTCCGAACAGGGGCGCCCGAGCGACTCCCACGTCGTGGCGACGAAGTCGGCGAGCCAGCGGCCCTTGTCCGCTCCGGTCGGCAGGCCGCTGTCCGGCGCGGGGCGCCAGACCCGAGCGGCCAGGTCGCAGAGGATCTCGTGGCGCCGGCGGATCGGCAGCCCCAGCTCGGCGAGCGACCGTCCCAGCCGCTCGAGGAGCAGCGCGCCGCGGTCACGGTCGTGGCGCAGCAGGCGTACGCAGCCGTCTGCGTCAGCGAGCCGCAGCGCCGTGATCTCGTTCCCGGCCGCCTCGCCGTCGCGGGGGACGATGAGCTTCAGCACCGCCGGCTCGCCC
>JAWWPH010000572.1:0-2572 GCA_033850875.1 Nocardioidaceae bacterium
TGTCGCGGACATTCTCGCCCGCTCGAGGCGACATCTCTGCCCGCTCGACCGCACTGTTGCTCCCACTCGACGCGACATTCTCGCCCGCTCGAGGCGACATCTCTGCCCGCTCGACCGCACATTTGCGCCCATTCGACGGGACATTTCCGCCCGCTCGAGGCGACATCTCTGCCCGCTCGACCGCACTTTTGCGCCCACTCGGCACGGGGGGGCGTACCGGCGCCGGGGCGCCGGCCACGCGGATCATCACGAACAGCGCCACGAGCACGACAGCAGCGCCGAGCCAGCTCAGTGTCGACAACCGCTCCCCCAGCACCACCACACCCAGCACTGCAGCGATGAGCGGCTCGGTCAGCGCGAGGGTCGCCGCGGTGCCGGGCGCGACGGTACGCAGCCCACGGTTGAACAGGCTGTACGCCATCACGTTCGTCGCCACGGCGAGGTACAGCACCATCGCGACCCCGGACCCGCTCGCCAGCCAGGTCGGCGGCGACAGGACGAGGGCCGGTGACAGGCAGACGGCGGCGATCACGAAGATCGCGGTCAGCTTCGTCTCCATCTTGAGCTCCGACGGCGCCAGAGCCGTGCTCGCCGTGATGTACGTCGCATAGCACAGCGACGCACCCAGCGCCCAGGCCAGACCTGCGAGCGAGACGCCATGCCCGAGCCCCTGGCTCAGCAGCAGCACTAGGCCGGTGATTGCCATGGCCGTTGCGCCGACCCACGCGCGGGTGATGTGGCGCGACAGCAGCCCGGTCAGGATGGGCGTACAGCCGATCGCGACGAGCGTCCCCACGGCGACCCCCGCCTGGGTGACGGCCGACAGGAACGTCACGTTGAACGCCGCCTGCGCCAGCCCGGCCACCCATACCGGACCCAACCGCCACGCCGCTCCCAGCGAGCCCAGGCCGTGCCGCGAGGCCAGCGCCAGCAGCAGTACGGCCGCGATCGCGAGGCGTACCGACGCCACCGACGTCTCCGGAGCCGACGGCCCCAGCAGCCGGGCGGTGCCGATCGTGCCGAACAACGCCGCCCCGCCGACCACGTACAGCGTTCCCGCGTGCGCCTTGTCGCTCACGTCCGCACGCAGTCGAGCACCTGCCCGGAGGCGTCGGCACGGTAGACCGGCACACCCTCGCCGGCGAAGTCGCGTACCACGCCGATGCCGGCGTCGGCGATCGCCAGGACGTCGCTCACCACGACTGCCGCCTCGAGTCCCGTGACGCCGCTGCTCACCGCCATCGCGACCGCGACCTGCAGGGCCGACAGCTGCAGCGACGGCAGGTCGACTCCGGCCGCGCTGTAGGTGCGCCCGTCGGTGTCGCGGACGGCGGCACCCTCCGCCGACCGGGCGCGGGCGCGGTTCGCGCGGGCCAGGGTGAGCAGCTTGACGTCCTCGGGGTCGGTCAGCTCAGGAGACGGCTCGGCGGGCATGCAGTCACCCTAGGACGTCGGACTCGGCGTCCTCCTGAGCGGCAGGCGCATCCTCCGCCCCGTCGCGGGCCGGGGTCACCACGACGGTGACGATCTTGTTGCGGCGCCCCGCCAGCGACTCCGCCTGGAAGTGCAGCCCCTCGCAGACCACCTCGGCCCCAGGGATCGGCACCCGACCGAGGTGCTTGGCCATCAGGCCACCGACCGTCTCGACGTCCTCGTCCTCGATGCGGACCCCGAACAGGTCACCGAGCTCCTCGATGTCCAGCCGAGAGCTCACGCGGATCGCGCCTCCGGAGAGGTGCTCGATCGGGGCCGGCTCGCTGTCGTACTCGTCGGTGATCTCTCCGACGATCTCCTCCAGCAGGTCCTCGATCGTGACCAGACCCGCGGTGCCGCCGTACTCGTCGACGACGATCGCGACGTGGGTGCGCTGTGCCTGCATGTCCCGCAGCAGCTCGTCGGCCGGCTTGGAGTCCGGTACGAACAGCGTCGGCCGGAGCACCGTGTCGACGCGCTCGGTGGTCTCGGCCTCGTGCTTGTCGAAGACCCGCTTCGTGACGTCCTTGAGGTAGGCGACGCCGATGATGTCGTCGAGGTCGCGGCCGAGCACGGGGATGCGGGAGAAGCCGCTGCGCAGCGCCAGCGACATCAGCTGCCGCAACGTCTTGTTCCGCTCGATGAAGACCATGTCCGTACGGGGCACCATCACCTCGCGAGCCAGGGTGTCCCCGAGCTCGAACACGGAGTGGATCATCTGGCTCTCGTTGGACTCGATCACGCGGCTCGACGCGGCCTGGTCGACCAGGTCGCGCAGCTCCGCCTCACTCCCGAACGGGCCTTCGCGGAAGCCCTTCCCGGGCGTGATGACGTTGCCGATGAAGATGAGCAGCTGAGGGATCGGCCCCAGTACGGCAGTCAGCGCCGACACCGGCGCCGCCGACAGCAGGGCGACCCGCTCGGGGTGGCGGCGACCGATGGTGCGTGGGCCGACGCCCACCGCGATGTACGACACGACCACCATCACAGCCACGGCGATGACGACCTGGAGCCAGCCCGCGCTGACCAGGTCGATGACGACGAGCGTGACCAGTACGACGCCCGTCGTCTCGAAGAGCACGCCGAGAAGCAGCGCCGT
>JAWWPH010000573.1:0-10561 GCA_033850875.1 Nocardioidaceae bacterium
AGCTCGCCGAGCGGCTCCGAGGACTTCTGGACGACCTGGCTGACCGACCCCGACGGCTAACGGATCGAGCTCGTCCAGTGGCAGCCGGGTCACGCAGAGGGCATGACGCCCGCCGACTTTCCAGAGCAGTCTGCCGCAGCGGAGGATCGTGGGTATGCCGAGGGCCAGGGGCGCGAGGGAGCCAACGCAGACGGTCCACGAGCGACGAGCTCCTCGGGCCCGCTGGCTCGCAGGATGTTCGACCTCGTCGAACCGATCGGGGTCCTTCCCTACGCGGCTGACGAGCCCACCGAGTCGATGTTCGCCCTGGGGTTCACCAACTACTGGGACACCTACTTCGCCGGCCGGGCGGCCCCGCTGGGCGCCTGTATGCCCGCCGGCGTCGTTCACGCGCTCTTCTACAACTTCGGCCCCGGTGAGGTGGCCCGCCACATCCCGAAAGTGTGGAGCACGACCACACCGGAGGCGGCGATCGCCGCCCGCCAGCAGGGCTGCGTCAATGCACTGCGCCGGATCCTCGGCGACCTCGTCGACACGCCAGACTTCGCACGGGCCGTCGAGCTGCTCACGAGGGCAGCGACCAGCGCCCCCCTCGAAGGCCGCCCCATGTACGCCGCGCTGCTGGCGCTGCCCCTCCCGGAGGAGCCGGTGGCCCGCCTCTTCCACGCCGCCTCCCTGCTACGCGAGCACCGAGGCGACGGGCACATCGCCGCCCTCATGGCCGAGGGAATCGGCGGCCTCGAGGCCCACGTCCTGCTCGCCCTCGACCTGGGGATCCCGGGTCCGACGTTCGGCAGGATCCACCATCTCCCGTCCGCACTGTTGACCGACCTGATCGACACGATGAAGGAGCGGGGACTCGTCCGAGACGAGAGCACGTTCACCCCGGCCGGCCGGGAGGTCAAGAACCGCGTCGAGACGCTGACCGACGAGCTCGCCGTCGCACCGTACGAGGTCCTCGACACAGCCGAGCTCGACGAGCTGATCGCTGCTCTCGAACCGCTCTCCCAGAAGCTCGTCGCCGCCCAGGACCAGGGCTGAGCCTCACGCCGGTAGCGTGCCGTCCATGCCCATCACACTCGAGAACGTCGGGATCGCCGTCCGCGACCTCGAAGCGACGATCGCCTTCTTCACCGACCTCGGGCTCACCGTCGTAGCACGTGACACGGTAAGTGGAGAGTGGACCGACACCGCGGTCGGCCTCGACGGCAACCATGCCAACATCGCCATGCTCCAGACGCCGGACGGCAACGGCCGCCTCGAGCTCTTCGAGTACATCCACCCCGACGCGATCGAGACGGAGCCCACCCGGCCCAACGACATCGGAATGCATCGCGTGGCGTTCTCGGTCGACGACATCGACGAGACCCTCGAGATCGCCGCGAGGCACGGCTGCCGCCCTCTGCGCGGCGTCGCGACCTATGGGGACGTGTACAAGCTCACCTATGTCCGCGGCCCGTCCGGCATCCTCGTGATGTTCGCCGAGGCGCTGAAGAGCTGAGCCCGGGCACGTGATCCATGGTCGGCGTGGCGCGACATCCGCAGATCGCGAGCCTGACTGTGCACATCCCTAAACTGAGCGCGTGCCGACCGAGCCTGACCGCGACGGTTCCGAGCGGGAGCTGCTCCAGCAGTACCTGGACGTCCAGCGCGAGGCGCTACTCGCCAAGACCGAGGGGCTCGACCGTGAGCAGCTGGCGCAGCCGCATCCTCCGTCCACGCTCACCCTCGGCGGTCTGCTCTACCACCTGTCGCTCGCCGAGGAGGACTGGATGGAGATCCACTTCCTGGGACAGCCCGATCGTGACCCCTTTGCCGACGCCGACTGGGATGCCGACCCTGATTGGCAGTTCCGTGCTCCTGTCGATCTGCAGCCGGAGCAGTTGCGCCAGCGCTACCGCGAGGCCTGTCGCCGCAGCAGGGCCGTGGTCCGCGAAGCGACGAGCCTCGAACAGTCTTCGCGGAAGCCGGTGCACGGTGAGCACTTCACCTTGCGCTGGGCCCTGCTCCATCTGATCGAGGAGACGGCACGCCATGCCGGTCACGCCGATCTCCTGCGGGAGGCGATCGACGGGAGCGTCGGCTAGTTCCGGACGCTGCGCACGCCGCTATCAGGCATTCGTGCCGGGGGCCTGCGTGATCGGTTACCCGGCGCTGCGCTATTCAGCGCTTCCTGTCGAGGAGTCGGCGCCACCACGGGCGGCCGGCTGGTCGTGCTGGTCGGCTCGTCCGTTCCCACTCCGCCTTGGTCAACAACATGCCGGCCGTGCGCTGTCTGGCCACGCATTCGGTATGGGCGTGACGCCGACGCTCCCGGTCGCCCTCTGGAGAAAGCAGCGTATTGGGATTCATCGCGAGCAACCGGCCGCGGCAGATGGGGCAGGTGTAGGTCTTCGCCTGCCTGCTCTGCGCCGGCCGAATGTCCCACCAGCGCGCTGGATCCGCCACCGGTCAAGCCTACGAGCAATCGGCTGGGCGCGGCGCTGATGTATCAGGGCCGCCGGCTCCAGCGCACTAACTGCTCAAAGGCTGTCTCGGCCACTGTCGGCGACCGGTCGGGTCTTCCAGGTTGGCAGCCATCGTGTGAGCGAAGCACTACAGTGCGTATACGTAGCGGCGCGCGAACTCATGGCTTCGCCGTCTGGAGCAGTTCGCATCGACAGATGTCGAGGGCCATGCAACGGAGCAGCAGATCTCGGGGCACGCGTCGACGCGGCGCGCCTGCTGGCGTGGCATTTGCGGCGCTGTGTGCAGTGCTCGTCGTGTTACCACCAGCGGCTCAGGCCGCGGGTCGGGTGACTGTAGCGTCGGGCGACGGCTTAGCGCTGACTCTGTCGTCAACCGGCTCCGTCTCGTCACTGAAGATCGGCGGTCGCGAGGTCGCCGGAGGCACAGCTCCGTTGTTCTCTGTCCGAAAAGTGGGGGGCACACCCAACCTGTTGCCGAACCCCGGCTTCGAGACTGACGCCAACCGCAACGACATCCCCGACCACTGGCGTCTGATGTCAGGCACAGTGCGACCACGCTGGGTGTCGGACCAGGCGCACACCGGCACCCGATCCATCCGCTTTCATTCTCCCTCGATTGGCACTTCCACGACCCTGCAGACGACGGTCGCCGTCCGGCCGGACACCTACTACACGGCGGGCAGCTGGATCCGCTCTCGAAACGTGAAGCCCGCCGCCGCGACTGCGGAACCCGAAACCGGCCCGTCACCTGTGCGCCTCAAGATCAAGCAGTTCGACGGGTCGACCGCGGTGAAAACGGACCAGGCGTACGGCTATACCGACACCGTCGGCTGGTACCGGAAGTTCGTCGGCTTCAAGACCCAGCCCAACGTGACCAGCGTCCGAGTGTTTGCTCAGATCGTTCACGGCTCGGGTACCGTCTGGTTCGACGACTTGCAGGTGAACAAGCTCTATCGGCCAGCATGGGGAACCGGTTCGGGCACAGTGACCGGCACAGGCGCTCGCGCAACGTTCGACGGCGCCGCGAACGATATGAACATCGACGCCACCATCGCGTCTCATCCGGACGATCTGCGCATCGACGGAATCGTCAGCTCGCCCACCAACACCACTACTCCGTTCCAGCTGCGGGTGACGCTGCCGCTCAACGCCGCCGGGTGGGACTGGTGGGACGATCCCCGGCACAAGCGGGACATCACGTCGGCCGGGCGCTATGAGAACCTGACGCAATGGAACGTCCAGCAGACGTCCCGATATCCCTTCAACACCGTCTCGGACGCCCACAGCGCACTGACGGTCGGAATCCCTCTCGACGAGCCGAAGCTGGCCAGGGCGCGATATGCCAACGGACGCCTGACCTTCACCTTCGACCTCGGTGTCTCGCCGGCAACGTCCATCTTCGGCGGCGCCAAGGTCCCGTTCTCGTTGGTGCTGTACAGGTCGGATCCGGCATGGGGCTACCGGGCGGCCATCGAGAAGTACTACCAGCTGTTCCCAAACGACTTCGAGCGCCATACCCAGGTGGCCCGGGAGGGCGGTTGGTTCGGACAGGTCGACCGATCACGGCTCGACACCACCTATGACGACTTCGGTCTGGGCCTCAACATGATCGCCCTGGGCACCGGCAACGACGGCGGAGACGCGGACTGGGGGACCGACTTCCTGCCTTGGGACAACGCCCGCGGAATCTATACCACCGCTTACAACCACCACTGGGGATACAAGCACCCCAATGTCGACGACCCGGACACCCCCACCTATGCCAAGGAAATCGAACGCATCAAAGCCGACGCCGCGATGACACCTGCAACCTATGAGGACCGTCGACGCAGGGACAGGTCGATTGCCACCCTCAATTCGGGTGCCCGCGACAACAACAACCGCTTGCTCTACGCGCGCTACCAGGGATTCATGCAGCACTACGAGAATCTCTACCCGCTCAACGGTCCGCTTGACTGGCGTACTGTGTCGCGGATCTACCAGATGGACCCAGCCCTCGCCGACGCAGACCGAGTGGGCGCGACCCTCGACGCTCTTCACCTCGACTCGGTATCAGGCATGAGGCGATGGGGGGCGGCTGATGACTACTACCAGCCTCACTGGGCCAACGCGAGCTACGGGCTCACCTTCTCCTACGACTCCGGGCGCGTCGTGGACCGGCTCGCATTCGGTGTCGCGTCGCAGGTGCAGTACGTATCCAACTACGCGCACAGCCACGGCATGTTCCTCAGCGCGAACTTCAACGCCAGCGACGCCCGCTCCGCTGCGTGGTTCGGCGCCGCCGCCATCGACTACTTCGGTCTGGAACGCGGTCTCCCCGAAAAGGTCAGTGGTCAGAACGACCCCTATTCCTCAGTGGACGGATACGCCCTCTTCAAGCGAACTCTGGCGGATCAACGGCCCATATCGACCATTGATGCCGACTGTGACTCCCATACGACCGCCGACCTCGCTGAACGCTTCCAGCAGACGATGCTCTACGGCATCTACATGGGATGCGGCGGCACCACCAGCTGGTCTGAGGACGAGCGATCCGTGTTCGCGAAGTACACGCCACTCCTCCGTGAGATCG
The DNA here is from genome assembly GCA_033850875.1 of Nocardioidaceae bacterium. Lineage (GTDB taxonomy): Bacteria > Actinomycetota > Actinomycetes > Propionibacteriales > Nocardioidaceae > DASQEH01. The sequence continues at coordinate 5,041 of JAWWPH010000573.1, forward strand.
ACGCCGCCGGGTGGGAGGTTGTGACCCGGGCCCGGTCATCGAACCCCGACGTGTGGGTTGAGCGGTTCGGATCCCTGTCCGACGACGGGGGTGTCTGGCTGCCGGTGCACAACCCGACCGACACACCCCAGGCGTACACGATGACGGTGGAGGGCAGCGTAGTCGGAGGTTTGCCGGCATCGGACTTGCAGGGCGAGGACCGCATCACCGGCACGCCCGTCGTAGTGACGCCGTCCGGAAACGGTAGCGACGTCTCGTTCGCCGGCACCCTGCAGCCCCACACCACCGCACTGGTGAGACTGCAGCAGATCACGCCTTAGTCGCCGATCACCGTCGACCGGCTCACCATGACCGACACGGGGGGTACCCGGTGCGGCGACATACGGCATCTGGCCTGGTCAGAAGCTGTGTCCGAGGGGGGACTTGAACCCCCATGCCCTTTTGGGGCACTAGCACCTCAAGCTAGCGCGTCTACCTATTCCGCCACCCGGACGTGGGTCACCGATGCCTCGGTGGGCGTCCGTCACCTTAGCAAAGTCCGTCCTACCCGGCGTAGTCGAGTACGGCAGGATGGCGGCATGACGAAGGACTACGAACCGGCCGCGGAGGTCACGGAGATCTGCCGGGACCTGATCCGGATCGACACCTCGAACTACGGCGACGGCTCGGGCGCGGGGGAGCGGGGGGCGGCCGAGCACGTCGCCCGCCTGTTGGACGAGGTCGGCATCGAGCCGGAGCTTTTCGAGGCCTCGAACCGGCGTACATCCGTCGTCGCCCACTGGGGCGACCCGTCCGCGGGCGATCGCCTGCTCGTCCACGGCCACCTCGACGTCGTCCCGGCTGCGAAGGCGGACTGGAAGGTCGACCCTTTCTCCGGCGAGGTCCAGGATGGTTACGTCTGGGGCCGCGGAGCCGTCGACATGAAGGACTTCGACGCGGCGATCCTCTCGGTGGTACGGGCTCGCAGCCGCGCCGGTGCGTTGCCGCGACGGCCCGTCACGCTTGCGTTCACCGCCGACGAAGAGGCCGGCAGCATTCAGGGCGCCCATGCCCTCGTCGACCGGCGCCCGGAGCTGCTGGAGGGGTGCACCGAGGGCATCGGGGAGGTCGGGGGCTTCTCGGCGACGGTCGCCGGCAAGAGGCTGTACCTCATCGAGACGGCCGAGAAGGGGCTCGCCTGGCTCCGGTTGCGTGCCCAGGGGACCGCGGGCCACGGATCCATGCGCAACACCGACAACGCGGTGACTGCCATCGCCGAGGCGGTCGCTGCCATCGGGCGGCATCAATGGCCGATCCGGATCACCCCGACGATGGGAACCCTCCTCGAGGAGGTTGCCGCCCTGACCGGCGCGGACAACGCCACCGACGACGTCGATGCGCTGATCGAGCACTTCGGACTGGCCGCCCGGATGCTCGCCGCCGTGGTCCGCAACACCGCTAACCCGACCATGCTCGAGTCCGGCTACAAGCACAACGTCGTACCCGGCGAGGCGACAGCGAGCATCGACGGGAGGTTCCTTCCGGGGTACGAGGAGGAGTTCTTCACGACCCTGCGGAGCCTGCTTCCCGACAGCGTGACCTACGAGCTCCTCGTCCACGACACGGCGCTCGAGACGCCGTTCGACGGTCCGATCGTCGAGGCGATGCGGGCCTCCCTGCTCGAGGCAGACCCGGACGCCGCCGTGCTGCCCTTCCTGATGTCGGGCGGCACCGACGCCAAGGCGTGGGACCGGCTGGGCATCAGATGCTTCGGCTTCTCGCCGCTGCGGCTGCCGCCGGACCTCGACTTCACCGCGCTGTTCCACGGGGTCGACGAGAGGGTCCCGGTCGACGCCCTGGAGTTCAGCGCGCAGGTACTCGACTCCTTCCTCGACCGGGCCTGAGCCCCAGCCGGGAGGGTCAGACCAGGGGGCGGAACTCGCGCGTCAAGGTCGGGCGGACCCGGATGATCCGTCGGCGCAACTCGACCTTGCGGCTGCCGTCGGGGTACAGGCGGAGCCTGGCCAGCTCCCAGCCTCCGTACTCGGCCCGGTCGGTGAGCATCCGGCGTACCGCCGAGCGCGACAACGTCCGGGGCAACGACAGGCGCTGAAACTCGTATTCCATACCAGTGCCAATCCTGACACGTTCGCAGGCCGTCGACCAGCGAAGCCCACCGGGGTGCCGCCCCGTGAGACGCCGCGGCATACGCTCGGCGCATGGCCCTCCCGATCGGTGACTACGCCGTGCTCGGTGACACCCAGACCGCCGCGCTCGTCGGGCTCGACGGCTCGGTGGACTGGCTGTGTCTGCCGCGGTTCGACTCGCCCGCGTGCTTCGCCGCGCTGCTCGGCATCCCGGACAACGGGCGGTGGCTCATCGGGCCGCGGGGCGCCGCGACGACGACCCGCCGGTACGTCGGCGACACCTTCGTCCTCGAGACCACCCACGAGACCGCGGATGGCGTGGTCAAGGTGGTCGACGTGATGCCGATCGGCGACCACCGGGCGGATCTGATCCGCACCGTCGAAGGGATCTCCGGCAGCGTGGAGATGCGGCACGAGTGGATCGTCCGGTTCGGTTACGGGAAGGTGCTGCCGTGGGTGATGCGACGTACCGACAGCGACGGCAGCAAGCTCATCTCCGCTACTGCCGGCCCCGACATGCTCGTGCTGCGCGGACCGCGGCTCCCGAAGGCCGTCGGCGGCCGCCACGTCGACGAGTTCACCGTGCAGGCCGGCGACGTGCTGACCTTCTCCAGCACATGGTTCAAGTCCCACCGCCCCATCCCACCGCTCCACGACGTCGCGGAGCGGATCCGGACGACGGAGAAGCGCACCGAGCGCTGGGCCGCCCGGTGCCGGTACCAGGGCCCGTACCGCACCGCGGTCGTCCGCTCGCTGCTCGTCCTGCGGCTGCTGACGGACGGCGAGACCGGAGGCATCGTCGCCGCCCCGACCACCTCTCTGCCGGAGTCGTTCGGCGGCGCCCGGAACTGGGACTACCGGTACTGCTGGCTGCGCGACGCCTCCCTCACCCTCGAGGCGCTGCTGTCGGCCGGGTACGAGCAGGAGGCGCTGCTGTGGCGGGCCTGGCTGCTGCGCGCGATAGCCGGGGACCCCAAGGACATCCAGATCATGTACGCGGTCGACGGGGGCCGTGAGCTGCCCGAGCGTGTCCTCGACCACCTCGGCGGCTACGCCGACTCGCGACCGGTACGGGTCGGCAACGGCGCGGTGGACCAGCGCCAGACCGACGTCCTCGGAGAGGTACTGGCCGCCCTGGAGCACGCCCGGGCGGAGGGCTGTGAGGAGAGCGGCCACTCGTGGGCGCTGCAGCGTGCGCTGGTCAACCAGCTCGCGGTCCACTGGCAGGAGCCGGACAACGGGCTGTGGGAGATCCGCGGGCCGCAGCGCCGCTTCACCCACTCCCAGGTCATGGTCTGGGTGGCCTTGGACCGCGCGATCGCGGGGGTCGAACGCCACGGCCTGGAAGGGCCGGTCGAGAAGTGGAGGGAGGTCCGCGACCAGGTGCGCGCGGAGATCCTCGACCGTGGCTACGACCCGGTGCGCAACAGCTTCGTCCAGCACTACGAGACGACGGAGGTCGACGCCTCCCTGCTGCTGATCCCGGCCGTCGGGTTCCTTCCCGGGGACGACCCGCGGGTGAAGGGGACGATCGCGGCCGTGGAGGAGGACCTCCTGCGCGACGGCCTGCTCCTCCGCTACCGGACCCATACCGGTGTCGACGGTCTCCCCGGCGACGAGCACCCCTTCCTCGCCTGCTCCTTCTGGCTCGTCACGGCCCACGCGCTCGCCGGCGACACTGCGAAGGCGCACACCCTGATGACCCGTCTGGTCGGGCTCGCCAACGACGTCGGCCTGCTCTCCGAGGAGTACGACCCGGCCGCCGGCGTGATGGTCGGGAACTTCCCGCAGGCGTTCTCCCACCTCGCCCTCGTGATCGCGGCGATGGTCCTCGAGGGCGTCGTCGCCACCTCGTCAGAGGGCGCTCACGCCTCCGGGTAGCCCACGGGAGGTGCCGACACGTCGTCGAGCGCCTCGACGATCTCCGCCGGGAGCACGACCTCCTCCGACGCCAGCGACGCCTTCAACTGCTCGGCGGTGCGTGCTCCCACGATCGGCGCGGTGACGCCGGGCTGGTCACGTACCCAGGCCAGGGCCACCTGCAGTGGTGACAGGTCCAGACCCTCGGCCGCCCGCGCGACGGCCTCGACGACCCGCGCGGCCCGGGGGGTGAGGAACTCTGCGACGTAGTCGGCGAACGTCGCCGAGGCACCGCGTGAGTCGCCGGGTACGCCCGTGCGGTACTTCCCCGTGAGTACGCCCCGCCCCAGCGGCGACCAGGGAAGCACGCCGAGCCCGAGATCGAGCGCGGCAGGTACCACCTCACGCTCGACGCCGCGTTGCAGCAGCGAGTACTCCACCTGCGTCGACGCCAGCCGCGCCCGGCCGGGAGCGCCGAGCTGGTACGTGGCCGCCTGCGCCGTGCGCCAGCCGGCGTAGTTGCAGACGCCGACGTAGCGCGCACGGCCCGACGCCAGCGCCGCGTCGAAGGCCGAGAGCGTCTCCTCGACCGGAACGTCGTCGGACGCCGCATTCACCTGCCAGAGGTCGACGTAGTCGACCCCGAGTCTGCGCAGCGACGAGTCGAGGGTGCGCAGCATGGCGCCGCGAGAGGTGTCCTCCCGCCACTGCCCCCGCGAGGTGGTGATCCCGGCCTTGGTGGCGATCACCAGGTCGTCGCGCCCCACCACGTCGCGGAGCAGTGCACCGACCATCTCCTCGCTGGCGCCGCGACCATAGCCGGAGCCGGTGTCCAGGAGAGTCCCGCCCGCCTCGGCGAAGGTCATCAGCTGGGCGGAGGCCTCGTCCTCGTCCACGTCGGTGCCCCACGTCAGCGTCCCGAGCCCGAGACGGCTCACCTTGAGCCCGGTCCGGCCGACGTAGCGCTCCTTCATGGACCGCACCCTAGTCGACCCCCGGTGACCTCCCGGGGCCGATCAGTAGGGTCGACCCGTGAGGCTCGGCGTGAACCTGGGGTACGTCGTCGGTGACGACATCGGCGAGCAGGTCGGGCTCGCGCGGGAGGCCGACCGGCTGGGATACGCGGTCGCCTGGGTGGCCGAGGCGTACGGATCCGACGCACCCACGGTCCTCGCGTACGTGGCAGCGCTCACCGAGCGCATCGACATCGGGGCGGGCGTGATGCAGATGCCCGCCCGCACCCCGGCCATGACCGCGATGACGGCAGCCACCCTCGACCTGTTGAGCGGTGGGCGGTTCCGGCTCGGCCTCGGCGTCTCGGGGCCGCAGGTCTCGGAGGGCTGGCACGGTGTGCCCTTCGACCGCCCCCTGGCCCGGACCCGGGAGTACGTCGACATCGTCGCCCTCGCCCTGCAGCGGCGCCCTGTCCAGTACGACGGCGACTTCTTCACATTGCCCCTCCCGGGCGGTCCGGGGAAGCCGATCAGGCTCACGGTGCACCCGGCTCGGACGCACATCCCGCTGTACCTGGCGGC
>JAWWPH010000575.1:0-3639 GCA_033850875.1 Nocardioidaceae bacterium
GGCCGGTGTTGACCGTCACCCACGCAGGCTGACCGGTCTGGTCATCCAGGTAGACCTGCCCGACGCTCCCGATCTTGCTTCCGTCTGAGCCGTACGCGTCACTGCCCGCGACCTGGTCGATCTGACCCTGATCAAGCATGAAGTAGTTCCTCTCTGAAGCTGTAGGAAATTCGGCGATCTGCCAATGTCCTCGCCGCGCCTGTACCCGACTCCAGCGGGACGTAACGGAGTGGTCACGGCGAAATTTACAACGTAAGGTGACGTTCGTAAAGCCGCTGGTGTGCCTTTCGGTAGGACCCGGGAGCGTCGAACCAGCGGCGGCGAAATACCCGGTGCGCCCGGACGCCCGGGCGCGCACCGTTGCCAGGAGGAACCGTGACGAACGACCGAACCAAGACCACGTCGGTGCCGCAGGGCACCGGCTCCACCGACTCGAGCCATACCGGCAGCATGTCGGCCGGCGAGTACCGCGACCGGGAAGCAAGGATCGACCGTGACCCGGAGGCAACCGAAGCCCGACGACGCGAGGAGTTCGGCGGCTTCAACCTGGGCGCCGACTTCTTCGGGTGGCTGGTCGCCGTCGCGATGGCCGTCCTGCTCGCGAGCATCGTGGGGGCGGTCGCGGCCGCGGTCGGATCCAGCCTGCACGTGACGCAGACCGACGCCCAACGCCAGGCAGGCACCTTCGGTGTCGCCACCGCGATCGCCCTACTGGTGGTCTTGATGATCGCCTACTACGCGGGTGGCTACGTCGCGGGCAGGATGTCGCGGTATGACGGCGGTCGCCAGGGCTTCGGGGTCTGGCTGATCGGTGTGGTCGTGACGATCGTCGTCGTCGCCGTCGGCATCGTCTTCGGCTCGAAGTACGACATCTTCCAGCGGGTCAACCTGCCGTCGGTGCCGATCCCCAGCGACACGGCCACCTGGGGCGGCATCATCACCCTGGCCGCGATCCTGGTCGGCACGCTGCTCGCGGCCTTCGTCGGCGGCAAGGTCGGGCGCCGCTACCACTCGAAGGTGGACCGCGTCCGGTCCTGACACCGTCGGCCCCTCCACAACCGCGACTGGCTATCGTGAGCGCAGCGTCCGTTTTCACCCGTGAGGAGCCGTCGCGTCGGTGCCCGCTCGTCTCGTCGTCCTCGTGTCGGGGACCGGAACCACCCTGCAGGCCCTCCTCGACGCCTGTGCCGAACCGGGGTACGGCGCGGCGGTCGTCGCGGTCGGCGCCGACCGGGCGGGTACGCCGGCGGTCGAGCGGGCGAGGTCCGCGGGCGTCGACACGTTCGAACTACCCCTGTCAGCGGCGCCGAGCCGCGCGAAGTGGGACCAGCGGCTGACGTCACGAGTCGCCTCGTTCGAGCCCGACCTGGTCGTGCTCGCCGGGTTCCTCAAGCTCGCGGGGGAGGCGTTCCTGGCTCGGTTCGGTGGGCGTTGTGTGAACACCCACCCGGCTCTGTTGCCCTCGTTCCCGGGCATGCACGGGCCGCGCGACGCGCTCGCGTACGGCGTGAAGGTATCCGGTGCGACGCTCTTCCTGGTCGACGCCGGTGTCGACACGGGCGCGATCGTCGCGCAGACCGCTGTCCCCGTACGCGAGGATGACTCCGAGGAGAGCCTGCACGAGCGGATCAAGGCGGCCGAACGCGTCATGCTGGTCGACGCGGTCGGCCGGATGGTCCGCGAGGGGTACACGGTCGACGGCAGAAAGGTCACGATCCCTTGACTGACGAACGGCGCCGCCTCAGCAGGGCGGTCATCTCCGTGTACGACAAGACGGGGCTCGAGGACCTGGCGCGGGAGCTGGCCCGGGCCGGGGTGGCCGTGGTGTCCACGGGGTCGACGGCGGCGCGGATCGAGCAGGCCGGCATCGACGTCACCCGGGTGGAGGACCTGACCGGCTTCCCCGAGTGCCTCGACGGTCGCGTCAAGACGCTCCACCCCCGTGTGCACGCGGGGATCCTGGCCGACCAGCGGCTCGAGTCACACCGCGAGCAGCTGCGCGACCTCGGCATCGAGGCGTTCGACCTCGTGGTCTCGAACCTGTACCCCTTCACGGACACGGTCACGTCCGGTGCCTCGCAGGACGAGTGCATCGAGCAGATCGACATCGGGGGACCGGCCATGGTCCGCGCGGCGGCGAAGAACCACCCGAGCGTCGCCGTCGTGACGTCGCCGGCGCAGTACGGCCAGGTGCTGGCGGCGCTGGCGTCCGGCGGATTCACCCTCGACGAACGACGACGACTGGCCGCCGAAGCGTTCGTCCACACGGCGACGTACGACGTCCACGTGGCGTCGTGGATGGGCAATGTCGTCTCCGACACGAGCGACGGGAGCGGGTTCCCCGCGTGGGCAGGCGCGACGTGGGACCGCGCGGACGTGTTGCGCTACGGCGAGAACCCGCATCAGCGGGCCGCGCTGTACGTCAGCGGGTTCGTGCCCACACCGGGGCTGGCCCAGGCCGAGCAGCTGCACGGCAAGCAGATGTCGTACAACAACTATGTCGACGGGGACTCCGCGCGGCGGACGGTGTACGACTTCGACGCGCCGACGGTGGCGATCATCAAGCACTCGAACCCCTGCGGCATCGCAACCGGCACCGACATCGCACAGGCACACCGCAAGGCGCACGCCTGCGACCCCGTCTCGGCCTTCGGGGGCGTGATCGCTGCCAACCGCGCCGTCGATGTCGAGATGGCGCGGCAGATCGCGCAGGTCTTCACCGAGGTCGTGATCGCCCCCGACTACGACGACGAAGCGCTGGAGGTGCTGACGGCCAAGAAGAACGTTCGCATCCTGCGTGCTGCTTCGGCCGTTCGGGGCGGTGTGGAGACCCGCTCCGTCAGCGGGGGGCTGCTGATGCAATCGGTCGATGCCGTCGACGCCCCCGGCGACGACCCCGCGAGCTGGACGCTGGCAGCAGGCGCACCGGTCGATGACGCCGAGCTCGCCGATCTCGACTTCGCCTGGCGGGCCTGCCGGGCGGTCAAGTCCAATGCCATCCTGCTCGCCGCCGATCTGGCCACGGTCGGCGTTGGAATGGGGCAGGTCAACAGGGTCGACTCCGCGCGGCTCGCGGTGACGCGGGCAGGGGACCGCGCGGCAGGGGCGGTAGCGGCCTCGGATGCCTTCTTCCCCTTCGCCGACGGCCTGCAGGTCCTCGCCGACGCCGGCGTACGCGCCGTCGTGCAGCCCGGCGGCTCGATGCGCGACGAGGAGGTCCTCGAGGCAGCGGCGGCTGCCGGCCTCGCCATGTACCTCACCGGGACGCGCCACTTCTTCCACTGACCGCGACTCCGGCCATCCGTGGCCTCCCGTCTGACACAATCGCCTGGTGACCGCACGGATCCTGGACGGCAAAGCGACCGCGGCTGCAATACGAGCCGACCTCACCGAGCGGGTGGCGAGGCTGGCCGAGCGCGGGGTGACACCGGGGCTGGGGACGGTCATGGTCGGCGACGACCCCGGCAGCCTGTCGTACGTCGCAGGAAAGCACCGCGACTGCGCGCAGGTGGGGATCGCGTCGATCCGCTCCCATCACCCCGCCGACATCACGCAGGAGTTCCTCGAGGAGCGGATCGTCGAGCTGAACGAGGATCCCGCGTGTACGGGGTTCATCGTGCAGCTGCCGCTTCCGCGACA
>JAWWPH010000576.1:0-4960 GCA_033850875.1 Nocardioidaceae bacterium
GGTCGCGCTGTAGCCGTTGGCGACGAACAGCTCGCGGGCCGCGGACACGATTTCCCTACGGGTACTGGCCGCCTGCTCGGCCCGCCGCGGCGAGTGATAGGCGCGGCGGCCGTTTGGTGTTCGCGCGACGCGGTCGGCCATCGAGGAAGTACCGTCTCCAACATTCATCCGACATCAGTTCGGGCAAATGTACCAGCCGCCCGCGGAGTCGCCCGCGAGTCAGGCGACCGCACGTGGTCACCACACGCGCAGAGGAGCGGATCCTCCTCTTCTTCTTCCAACGTATAGCGCCCTGGGGGGCTTGCGGCAAGACCGGGGTCGTGCCGCACACTCGTCGGCCGGGACTGGAACGAGCAGACGGGGGTGCCGGAATGCGTACGGAGTCAGCCGATCACGCGGTGCTGATCGCCGGAGGCGGTCCGACGGGGCTGATGCTGGCTGGCGAGCTCGCGCTCGCGGGCGTGGACGTTGCGATCGTCGAGCAGCGTGCCTCGCAGGGCCCGTCCGGCTCCCGCGCGGGTGGTCTCCACTCACGCACGATCGAGGTCCTGGACCAGCGCGGGATCGCGGACCGGTTCCTCTCGCAGGGCCAACCGGCTGCTGCTGCCGGGTTCTCCTTGATCCCCTTGGATATCAGCGACCTTCCCACCCGGCACAACTACGTGCTCGGGCTGTGGCAGAGCCATATCGAGCGCATCCTGGCCGGCTGGGTGGGCGAGCTCGCCGTGACGACCTACCGTGGACGCCAACTGACAGGCTTCGCGCAGGACGACACCGGTGTCGACGTGGCCCTGTCGGACGACAGCAGCTTGCGCGCCGACTACCTCGTCGGGTGCGACGGAGGACGCAGTCTGGTCCGGAAGGCAGCCGGCATCGACTTCCCCGGGTGGGACCCGACGACGAGCTCGCTGATCGCCGAGGTCGAGCTTGCCGAGGAGCCCGAGTGGGGCATCCGCCGCGACAGCCTCGGGCTGCACGGCCTCTCGCGGATGGACGACGGCGGGCCGGTACGGGTCATGGTCACCGAACGGCATGCCGTCACCAGAGCCGAGCCAACCCTGCACGACCTCAGTGAGGGGCTCATCGCCGTGTACGGGACCGACTACGGCGTGCACAGTCCCACGTCGATCTCCCGGTTCACCGATACGACGCGCCAGGCCGCGGCGTACCGAGACAGGCGCATCCTGCTGGCGGGCGATGCGGCGCACGTTCATCCGCCGGACGGTGGGCAGGGGCTCCAGACCGGCGTACAGGACGCGGTCAACCTGGGCTGGAAGCTGGGCCAGGTCCTGGCCGGGCTGTCCCCGGAAACGCTCCTGGACACCTACCATGCCGAACGTCACCCGGTTGCCGCCCGCGTGCTGCGCACGACGATGGCGCAGACTGCGCTTCGGCGACCGGACGAGCGCACAGGCGCACTGCGCGACATCGTGTCCGATCTGCTCGGCATGGACGAGCCGCGCCGGCACTTCGCCGCGATGATGGCCGGGCTGGACATCCATTACGACCTCGGCGAGGGCCATCCGCTGCTCGGGCGGCGGATGCCCGATCTGGACCTAATCACCCCCGACGGCCCCCAGCGGGTCTTCTCGCTGCTGCACGACGCCCGCCCGGTGCTGCTCGCCCTCGACGAGTCGTCTGGACTCGACGTCGCGTCACGGGACAGTCGCGTCCGCTTGGTCGCGGCCGAGTACGAGGGTGTCTGGGAGCTCCCGGTCCTCGGCGTGGTCCCCCCTCCCGCTGCCGTGTTGATCCGGCCCGACGGATACGTGGCCTGGGTGGGAGACGGAACCGCCGAAGGCCTCCGGGATGCGCTGGATGCATGGTGCGGGCGACCCACCGCGGCATAGCCCACGAAGCGGCAGAGCTCGAAAAGCGGTGTCCCGGCCGCCGGCCGCATGCTTGGCTTGACGGCGTGACCCCCTTGCACCTGGACGAAGTCGCGATCGACGAGGACCTGGTCCGACAGCTCGTCGACAGCCAGTTCCCCGAGTGGAGCGGGCTTCGACTGACCCCGGCAAGCGGTGGCACGGATAACCGCATGCTGCGCCTCGGTGACGACCTCGTGGTCCGACTCCCGCGTAAGCCCAGCGCCGCAGCCGCCGTCGCCAAGGAGCACAGGTGGCTGCCACAGCTGGCGCCGCACCTGCCGCTCAGGGTTCCGGAGCCCTGCGCGCTGGGCCGACCGGGTGACGGCTATCCCTTTCCCTGGTCGGTGTACCGATGGATCGACGGAGCCGAGCTCGATCCGGAGCATGTCATGGACGAGGCGACGCTCGGCCGTGACGTCGCCCGCTTCGTGGGAGCACTCCACGGCATCGATCTCATGGACGCTCGACGCGAAGGTCCGTTGTCTTCCTACCGCGGCGGCAGTCTGCGAAGTCTCTCCGGTTGGACTGCGGAGAACCTCGAGGCGTGCCGTGGCTTGAAGGACCTCGACCTCGACCTGGCCGCCCTGGGGTCGATGTGGCAGCAGGCGTTGGACGTGGAGGAACCCAAGGTGCCTCATACCTGGATGCACACCGATCTCAAGCCGTCCAACCTGCTTCAGCGCCAGGGCGCGCTCGTGGGAGTGATCGACTTCGGAGGTCTGTCGGTCGGGGATCCGACGGCCGAGCATGCACCCACCTGGGATCTGCCTTCCGCGGCACGTCACGCGTACGCCGACGAGCTGCATCTCGACACGAGCACCCGGCTGCGTGCCCGCGCATGGGCGTTGGGGGTCGCGTTGTCGGGAGTGCCGTACTACTGGTCGACCTGGCCGGACTTCGTCCAGGAGTGCCTGCGGAGACTCCGGCGCATCCTGAGCGATCCCGACGACGTGTGAGCCCAGACGACGACGACGGCGCAGCCGAGCGCCGGCCTACACCGCGGGGTAGGTTGCCACGATGGAGCATGCGTCGTCGTACTTCGACACCTCGAGCTGGGACCCGCGCGATGTGATCTCGGGGGGCTCACGGATGGTGCCGGTCAGCACCCCGAACGGCGAGTTCCACGTGTGGACCAAACGGGTCGGCACCAATCCCGACCTCAAGGTGCTGCTGCTGCACGGCGGCCCGGGGGCTACCGACGAGCTCTACGAGGCCTTCGACACCCGGTTCCCCGGTGCCGGCATCGAGTACTACTACTACGACCAGCTCGGCTCATTCCGCAGCGACCAACCCGACGACCCGTCGCTCTGGGACCTGGCACGCTTCGTGGACGAGGTCGAACAGGTACGGAGGGCGCTGTCCCTCGACAGCAGCAACTTCGTGCTGCTCGGGCAGTCGTGGGGTGGGTTGCTGGCGATGGAGTACGCCGTCCACCACCAGCAGCACCTCAAGGGCCTGGTGATCTCGAACATGATGTCCAGCTGCCGGCTGTACAACGAGTACGCCGACAAGGTCCTGATGCCCCAGATGGACCAGGCGGTGCTGGCGGAGATCAAGAGGTTCGAGGCCGAGGGCACGACCGACGACCCCCGCTACGAGCAGCTGCTGATGGAGCACCACTACGTCCTGCACGTCTGCCGGCTGCCCGCCGACGAGTGGCCCGACCCCGTGACCCGTTCGCTCGCCCACATCAACCCGGCCATCTATGTCCCCATGCAGGGCCCCAGCGAGCTCGGGATGAGCGGCACCCTGGAGACGTGGGATCGCTCGGGCGACCTCTCGTCCGTGGACGTACCGACGCTCGTCATCGGAGCGGCCCACGACACGATGGACCCCGAGCACATGCGATGGATGTCGGAGCAGCTGCCGCAGGGCAGGTACCTGCACTGCCCGGACGGCAGTCACCTGTCACAGTTCGACGACCCGGACCACTACTTTCCGGGCCTGATCGACTTTCTGCAGTCGCTCTGAGTGGCGGGTCCGGTCACCGGCTGAGGTCGGCCCGCTCGTCCAGGCGGGACAGTTTGTGCGGGTTGCGGATCGCGTAGATCCGAGCGATGCGACCGTCCTCGACGACGAGGCTCGCGACCGTGTCGATCTCGGCGTCGATGTCGACGCGCATCGCCGGACCCCCGTTGAGCCACGTCAACGTGAGGTCGAAGTCGCCGACCAGCTTCGCCAGACCACCGAGGAAAGCCGCCACCGGCTTGGCGCCCACGATGGGGCGAGGCGCCGCCCGCACCACACCTCCGCCGTCCGCCACCACGACGACGTCGGGCGCGAGCACCTCCATGAGCCCGTTGATGTCGCCGCTGCGGACAGCGGACAGGAAGCGCTCGACGACGGCCGTCTGCTCGCTCACGCTCACCTGCACGCGCGGGCGACGCGCGGCGACGTGCTCGCGGGCCCGATGGGCGATCTGGCGCACCGTGGCCGGCGTCTTGCCGACCGCGGCTGCGATCTCCTCGTACGGCGTCTCGAACACCTCACGCAGCACGAACACCGCCCGCTCGATCGGGCCCAGCGTCTCCAGCACGGTCAGCATGGCGATCGATACGCTCTCCGCGAGCTCGACGTCCTCCGCGACGTCGGGGCTCGTCACCAAGGGCTCGGGTAGCCACGGGCCGACGTACTCCTCGCGCCGCCGGGCCTGCGTCCGAAGCCGATTGAGCGCCTGCCGGGTGACGATGCGCACGAGGTACGCGCGCGGGTCGCGTACCTCGTGCTGGCCGGTGCCGAGCTCCGCCCATCGCAGCCAGGTCTCCTGTACGACGTCCTCGGCGTCGGCTGCCGACCCGAGCATCTCGTAGGCGACGGTGAACAGCAGGCTGCGATGGGCGACGAACGGGTCGTCGGTCATGCCTGCGACGCTACGCCGCTCGGCTGTGCCAGCGGCGCCAGGCCGCAGGCCGCCGAGAACCCCTGCGCCTCGATACCCAGGGTGGCGTTCGTGCGCGTGTAGACGTTCGCCAGAGCGATCCATGCCGTGAGCTCCACCATCGCCGGCGACCCGAGCTGTGCGAGAAGCCGGGCCGACAGCTCCTCGGTCACATCCGGCGGCGTGTGCGACATCGCCTCGGCGTACTCCA
>JAWWPH010000577.1:0-13841 GCA_033850875.1 Nocardioidaceae bacterium
CGGCCGAGACGGAGCCGACGTTCGAGGGCAACGCCCTCCTCAAGGCCCGTGCCGCGGTGGCCGCGACCGGTCTGCCCTCGATCGCCGACGACAGCGGGCTGTGCGTCGACGCCCTGAACGGGATGCCCGGTGTGCTCTCGGCGCGCTGGGCGGGAGTGGCCAAGGACGACGCGGCCAACAACGCGTTGCTGCTCGAGCAGCTGGCCGACGTTCCCGACGAGCGACGGGGTGCGGAGTTCCGTTGCTGTGTGGCCCTGGTTCTGCCGGGCGGTAGGGAGGAGGTCGCCTTCGGCATCATGCGCGGCAGCATCATCCGCGAGCAGCGCGGCCAGGGCGGCTTCGGCTACGACGTCGTCTTCGTCGCCGATGGCGACAGCCGGACCAGCGCCGAGCTCAGCGTGGAGGAGAAGGACGCGATATCGCACCGCGGCGAAGCCCTCCGCTCGCTCGCTTCCCGCGTGGCGGCGGCCCTCGCCTGAGAGCCCGGCTCGTGCTCCCCACGGGATGCTCGGACAGTGGAGTCCGGGCGAGCTCGTGCGGCCGGTGAGATTCGAACTCACACTGTCAGGCTCCTAAGGCCTGTGCCTCCTGCCGTTGGGCTACGGCCGCGTCCAGCACAGCCTACGGACGTCGCGACACGTCCGGGCCGAGGGTAGAGCGCGGCGGCAGGGCCGGGGCTCAGTGGATGAGCTCGCGCCGCAGCTTCTCCACGTGACCAGTCGCCTTCACGTTGTACATCGCGCGCTCGACCTTGCCCTCCTCGTCGATCACGAACGTCGACCGGATGACGCCGACGACCGTCTTGCCGTAGAGCTGCTTCTCGCCCCAGGCGCCGTACGCCTCCAGGACGGACTTGGCGGTGTCGGACAGCAAGGTGAACGTCAGCCCGTCGCGGGCGCGGAACTCGGCGAGCCGCTCGGGCGGATCCGGGGAGAGGCCGACGACCACGTACCCTGCGGCGGCGAGGGGCTCGAGCGAGTCCCGGAAGTCGCATGCCTGCGTGGTACAGCCCGTCGTCATCGCCGCGGGGTACACGTACAGGATCACCTTCTTGCCCCGGAAGCCCGAAAGGCTCACCTGCTGTGCGGTGTCGTCGGGAAGCGTGAACTCCGGTGCGGTGTCGCCCGCTGCCAGCCGTCCCATCGAGGTCTCCTGTCGTCATGCGCCCTGTCGGGGTCGAGGAGCACGTCGCCCCCGGCTCCAGCCGGGAATTCTGCCACGCCCCACGACCCCGACACCGACCTGTCCAGGGGCCGTTCGGCGCGCCGGCCGCGCAGGCGGGTCCAGAGTGGACGTGCGACACTTGCAGCCGCAATCGAACGCAGGAGGAACACGTGAGCTCGGACGCCCGCACGCCGGACCAGATCACGGCGGACATCGCGACCACCCGTAACCGACTGGCGGGCACCATCGACCAGCTCGTCTACCGCGCGAAGCCGAAGACCATCGCCCAGCGGCAGCTCGAGAGCACGAAGGCGTCGTTCTACGACGCGAACGGCGCGCTGCGCAAGGACAGGGTCGCCATCGTCGCCGGGGTAGCGGTAGGCGTCGTGGCGCTCGTCGTGGCCATCCGCAAGATCGCCGGCTGACCGGCGGTTGGGGGAACTGACACCTTGGTGGACGATGCACGCTCGCAGGCGTTCGACAAGCTGCCCATCCGGCTGCTGCACGACCGGGTGCTGGTCTCCCGCGACTCCGAGGCCGGTGAGCGACGGTCGTCAGCCGGCATCGTGATCCCGGCGACGGCGCAGATGGGCCGCCGGCTCGCCTGGGCCAGGGTCACCGGTGTCGGCTCGCACGTGCGCACCGTCGAGGTCGGGGATCGGGTTCTCTTCGACCCCGAGGACAAGGCCGAGATCGAGGTCCGCGGGGAGGTGTTCGTGCTGCTGCGCGAGCGTGACCTGCACGCCGTGGCCTCGGAGCGCCTCGAGGACGGACAGACCGGCCTCTACCTCTGAGGGCGGCGGTCGCGACGGCCCGCGGTCGTAGCCCGTCGTGGCGGAGACCGCAGCGAGGTCAGGCGCGCAGCCGGCCCATCCATGCCTCGACGTCGTCGGCAGTCCGCGCCAGGTGCCCCGACAGGTTCGAGCACCCGTCGTCGGTGACCAGGACGTCGTCCTCGATCCGGATGCCGATGCCCCGAAGGGACTCCGGCACGAGCAGGTCGCTGGACTGGAAGTAGAGCCCGGGCTCCACGGTCAAGACCATGCCCGGCTCGAGCTTGCCGTCGAGGTAGCTCTCGCTCCTCGCGGCGGCGCAGTCGTGCACGTCGAGTCCGAGCATGTGGCCGGTGCCGTGCAGCGTCCAACGGCGGTAGACGCCGCTGTCCTTCTCCAGTGCCTCGTCGGCCGAGCAGGGCAGCACGCCCATGTCCTCGAGGCCGTGCGCGAGTACCGTCATCGCGGCCACGTGGAAGTCCCGGTAGGGGGCCCCTGGCCTGACCGCCGCCAGGCCCGCCTCCTGGGCCGCGTGGACCAGTCCGTAGAGATGGCGCTGGTCGTCGGTGAACACGCCGTCGACGGGCAGCGTACGGGTGACGTCCGCGGTGTAGAGCGACGGGTTCTCCACGCCCATGTCGAGGAGGAGCAGGCTGCCCGGCGTCACCGGACCGTCGTTCTCGATCCAGTGCAGGGTGGTCGCGTGCGGCCCACCGGCCACGATGCACTCGTAGCCGATGTCATTGCCGTTCGCCCGCGCGCGGCGGTGGAAGGTGCCCTCGATCCACCTCTCCCCGTACGTCAGCACGTTGTCCCACTCGCGGACGGAGTCCTCGAAGCCGAGGACTGTCGAGTCGATCGCATCGCGAAGCTGGTCGACCTCCCACGCGTCTTTCACGAGCCGCATCTCGGACATGAAGATCGCAAGCTCCACGTCGGCTCGGGCGTCGGAATGCGGGCTCACCAGGGCGTCGACGTCCGGGTCGACGCCGCGGTGCAGGCGCGCCTCACCGCCGGACTGGAGCACGTCGGGAAGCTCGTAGATGTGGCGGCACCGCACGCCGTACAGCTCCTCGGCCTCGCGAAGGGAGCGACGGCGGCCGGACCAGGCTTCGCCGTACCGCCCGTCGCGCCAGAAGGCGTCGTCGCTCTTGGCATGGCGAGGGCGGAAGAAGAGCGTCGGATCGCCGTCGTCGATGACGAGGACGGCGTCCGACGTCTGGTTACCGGTGAAGTACACGTGGGCGGTGTCGGCGCGGAACCGGTAATCGGTGTCATTGGCCCGGGGCTTGAGACCGCCGGCCGGGATCACCAGCCGCTCGCCGGCGAACCGCGAGCTGAGCTTCGCCCGGCGGGCCTCGGCCCACTGGGCCACTGGGAGCCGCTCGACGTCGTCGTCGCCGTCCTGCCACCCCTCACGCATGAACGAGACCAGCGCGTCGCTCGCGGGAACGGGATAGGTGGCCTTCTTGAAACGATCAGACATGGACACTCCTCATCGGGTCGGCCTGTCCATTATCCACCTGCACCACAGCACTCCGCTGGGCACACAGCAACCTCCACGCCAGCACGCCACCGAGCGCGTTGATCGCGACATGGAGAAGCACGAAGACGTGCGGCACGTTCAGTGCCAGCAGCACTCCGGCGACGAGCGGACCCGCCGCGCTCACTCCGGTTCGCAGGGCCGACAAGGTGCCGAGCGTCGTCCCCACCATGCCCGGCGGCGAGATCGACGCCGCCAGCGGGCTCAGGATCGGCGCGTACATCGTCTCGCCGAGGGCAAAGGTCATGAACGCGACCACGAAGAGCAGCCCCGCCGTCGAGGAGTCCACGAACAGCGCGATCTCCAGAAGCAGCCAGCTCGAGACCCAGATCGCCGCCACGGCGATCAGCAGCGCGGCACCGGGGTGGCGACCCGTCAGGCGTACGACCAGCCACTGCAGGGCCACGATGACGAGGCAGTTGGCCGCGGCGGCGGTACCGACGGTGCTGGGCGAGACGGACAGCGCCTGCAGCGCGAAGGCCGGCAGCCCGGTCTCGAACTGCGCGTAGAAGCCCGCTGCGAGAGCCATGGACACCAGCGCGAGCAGGCGGAGCTGACGGTTCGTCACGAAGTGCCGGTAGGTCTGCAAGGCGCCGGGACCGCTCTTGGTCGCCTCGAGCTCGCCGACGACCGGCGCACAGCCACCGGACTCGTCGGAGGCCAGGTGCAGCAGAAGCGCGGAGACGGCGAAGCCCCCTGCGGCGGCCAGGAACGCCGGCCACATGCCGCCGGGTCGCTGCAGATCGACCACCAGCCCTGCGGCGAACGCGCCTGCGGCCATGCCGAGCGCGAGAGCCGTGAACTGGTACGCGAACACCGAGCGGCGCTCCGCCGGCTCCACGCACCCGAGGACCAGGACCTGTGTCGCAGGGGCGATCGCCGTCACGGCGCCGCCGAAGAAGGCGATCGCCGCCATGAACTGCACGGGGTTGGTGGCGACGCCGAGGCCGATGCTCGAAACACCCGCCGCGAGCGTCAGCAGCGTCGCCAACGGACCCGCCGGGTACCGGTCGGCGAGCCGGCCGGCAACCGGGGCGGCCAGGACCGCGCCGATGCAGAACGCAGTGCCCGCGAGGACGCCCGCGGTCGGCCCCCAGTGCCGGGCGTTGACGACGTAGGCGTACTGGAAGGGGAGGATCGTCCCCCAGCCCAGGCTGCCCGCGAAAGAGGCGGCAGTGATCAGTCGGGTACGGCTTCTCACGGAGATCCCTCCCATCCTTGGATGTGGTGATGTTTGATATCAAACAGTTCGATAACCAAGTGTACGTCGTATGTCGAAGACTTCGAAGTCGAAGACTGTGACGTGCCACACTAGGTTCGTGAGCACACGCCCTGCATCGCGACGCTCGGGATCAGAGGCCGAGCGACTGCGCGAAGACGTCGCCCTGTTCGTCGCCGCGGGCGCGACCGAGTCCGTACAGCGGGTCATCACGGCCGTACACGGACTGTCGCGTCGCCTCAACCAGTGGTACGACCGTCAGCTGGCCGACCTCGACCTCACGGCCGGCGACTGGGCCGTGATGAGCAAGCTGGTGCGCGACGGTGGTGACGTGGGGCTGTCGCCCAGCGTGCTGGCCGATGCCGCCAACGTGGCTCCCTCGTCGATGACGCACCGCCTCGACCGGCTGGCCAAGCGCCGCCTGCTCACTCGCGACACCGACCCGGACAACCGCGTCCGGGTCCGCGTCCGGCTGTCCGACGACGGCTGGCAGCTCTTCCAGACCGCGATCCGGGAGTCCAACCTGGTCGAGTCCGACGTGCTCAGCTGCCTGTCGAAGCAGGACCGGGTGCGGCTCGCGGAGCTGTTGGAGATGGCCATCAAGGGCCTCGACGATCTCGAGGACTGAGCCGACCTCACCGAGCCCTCTCGCGTGCCAGCCGAGGCTCGCCCCTCCCGGCCAAGCGCGCCCGTTCGCCGCATCATCGCGCGGCCGGTTACGGTAGCGTAGGTTACGACACCGTAAGTCGCCTCCCGGAAGTGGACCCATGACGATCTCAGCAGCACGCAGCCTGACGCAGACCGAGCTCCTCGTCGAGCTCAACCCGGTGGTGGAGCGCGAGCTCAACCGCCACATCCCGGTTGCCAAGGAGTGGTTCCCGCACGAGTACATCCCGTGGAGCGACGGGCGCACCTACGACGGCGTCCTCGGGGGCGAGCCGTGGACGGAGACCGACAGCACACTGACCGATGTGGCGCGCTCCGCGCTCATCATCAACCTGCTCACCGAGGACAACCTGCCCAGCTACCACCACGAGATCGCGGTGCTGTTCGGCCGGGACCAGGCGTGGGGCGACTGGGTCCACCGCTGGACCGCCGAGGAGGGCAGGCACGGGCTGGCCCTGCGCGACTATCTCAGCGTCACCCGGGCGGTCGACCCGGTACAGCTCGAGCGACTCCGTATGGAGCACATGTCCAAGGGCTATAAGTCCGCCAACGACCAGAGCGTCCTGCGGTCACTCGCCTACGTCTCGTTCCAGGAGCTCGCGACCCGGGTGTCGCACCGCAACACCGGCCGGGCCACCGGCGACCCCGTCGCCGACCAGCTGCTCGCCCGGATCGCGGCGGACGAGAACCTGCACATGATCTTCTACCGCAACCTGCTGCAGGCGGCCCTCCAGCTCGACCCCGACCAGACCATGCGTGCGATCACCGAGGTCGTGAAGACGTTCGAGATGCCCGGTGCCGACATCCCGGGCTTCCAGCGCAAGGCCGTCGAGATGGCGATCGACGGGATCTACGACCTCCGCCAGCACCGAGACGACGTGGTCATGCCGGTACTGCGGTACTGGAAGGTCTTCGACGTCGAGGGACTCTCGGCGGAGGGGGAGCAGGCCCGGATCGAGCTGTCGGAGTTCCTCGACGACCTCGACGCCCAGGCGTCGCGCTTCGAGGACAAGCGCGACCGGCTGAAGGCCCGCCTGGCCGCCCGGCGCTGACCTGGCAGCTCGGCGCTGTGACCTCGGATCGGGGCCGCTGCGACGTCAGCTGGCGCGGCGCTGGTCCGGGTCCGGTAGCAGGGTGACCGGCGGTACGGGTGCCTCCGGATAGGTGCTGGCCCAGAAGTCCAGGAAGTCGGCTGCCGGGAGGGGCCTCGACGTCAGGTACCCCTGGATGAAGGGGCAGCCCAGCTGCACCAGCACCTGCCGCTGGCTGTCGGTCTCGACACCCTCCGCGACGGTGGTCATGTGCAGGGCCTCCGTCAGCTTGATGACCGCGCCGGCGATCGCCATGTCCACCTCGTCGGTGACCAGACCTTCGATGAACGTGCGGTCCAGCTTCACGACGTCGATCGCGAACCGCTTGAGGTAGGACAAGGACGAGTAGCCGGTCCCGAAGTCGTCGATCGCGACGGCGACGCCCAGGTCGTGTAGGGCGTTCAGGGTGGTGACCGTGCCGATCGTGTCACTCATCAGCACGGTCTCGGTGATCTCGAGGCAGAGCTGGCTGGCCGGCAGGCCGGTCGCCGTCAGCGTCTCGGCGACGTCCTCGGCCAGCTTGTGCTGGGCGAACTGCAGGGCCGACAGGTTCACCGACACCCGCAGCGGTGGGCGGTCGGGGTGGTCCAGCGTCCATGCCCGCAACGTTCGGCACGCGTCCTCGAGCACCCATCGCCCCATCGGGACGATGAGTCCCGTCTCCTCGGCGATAGGAACGAACTGCTGGGGCCACAGGATGCCTCGCTGCGGTGAACGCCACCTCACGAGCGCCTCGACGCCGACGACCGTACCGACGTCGGACGTCACGATCGGCTGGTAGTGCAACTCGAGCTCGTTCTCGTCGAGGCCGTGACGCAGGCTCACCTCGAGATCCAACCGGGCGCGGGTCTCGTCCACCGACGCGTCGGTGGAGACGCAGTAGCAGTTGCGCCCCGAGGCCTTCGCCGCGTACGCCGCCGCGTCGATGCCGGCGAGGACGACATCGCGGCCCTGGTTGTCCTGGGTGAGGCCGACTCCGATCGACGCCGACATGAAGATGCGTTGGCCGTCGACGATGAACGGCTCCTTCATCACCTGAAGGAGGGTCTCGGCGATCGTCGTGACGGCCTCCATGTCGGGTGCGTCCTCGATGAGCACGATGAACTCGTCGCCCGACATGCGAGCGACCGAGTGCACCGGCGACAGCCCGGCACGCAGCCGCCCGGCAACCTGCACGAGCAGCTTGTCGCCGACGATGTGGCCGTAGGAGTCGTTGACGAGCTTGAACCGGTCGAGGTCCAAGAACAGGAGCCCGTGGTGGAGGCCGGTGGAGCTGCTTCGGGTGAGGGCGTGGTCGAGGCGCTCGAGCAGCAGCCGGCGGTTCGGCAGCCCGGTGAGCTCGTCGTGCAGTGCTCGTCGGGTGAGCTCGTCCTGGAAGGCCCGGCGCTCGGTGACGTCGCGCAGCACCAGGACGGCTCCGACGTGCTCGCCTTCGGCGCGAAGCGGGGTGATGCTGTACGCGATGTCGAGGTTGTCTCCGTCGGGCGGGCCCAGAGTCGCATCGGCGTCGTGGGCCACCAGCTGCCCCTCGACCATGCTCGTGAAGTCGATGGGGAGGCGTCGGTTGCGCAGGGTCAGCTTGTCCCGGATCCGTTCCCCGAGCACCTCGGCGTCGCTGGTACAGCCGAGCATTCGGACCGCCGCCGGGTTGGCGAACGTGATGCAGGTGCGCATGTCGAGCGCGATGACGCCCTCGCTCTGCGAGTTGGTGATCGTGCGCAGCCGGGCGATCAGGTCGGCCGCTCGCATCACGTCGCCCGCCACACCGGCCAAGGTGAGCAGGGTGTCGCGGTCATTGGCGTCCCACTGCTCGACGCCGAGACGCTTGTCGACACGCAGCCGCTGACCGTCCAGCAGGGGGGCGCTCGTCGAGCGCGCAGTGTCCGCCTCTCCCTCCGGCACGATGTCGGCCAGCTCCGCACCGAGGAGCTCCTTCGCCGCCGCGACCAGGTCCTCGCGCACCTCGGAGGGGTCGGTGTGGGTGCGCAGCGAGACGATCGCCTGTTGGAGCCGCTCCGCGTGCAGACGTCCGAGCTGCTCGGTGACCGACGCGGCGTAGGCGCGGTAGAAGAACATCACGACACCGATGAGGAGTACCGCCGACAGCGGGTAGACGCCCACACACAGTGCGGCGACGCCACCGAGTGTCACCGCACCGGTCCATGGGACGACCCGGCCCGAGAGCTCCCTCACCATCGGCAGGTACGCCGATCCGGAGTGGTAGGAGGCGATCCCGCGGACGGTCAGGGCCGAGACGGTCGTGAGGGCGATGGCGGCGACCATGCCGACGGCCACCTCGGTGATGCCCGGTCTCTGCTGGGGGGAGACGTGGAGGAGTCGGACGACGGTGATGCCGACCGCGCCGGACAGCAGCAGGCTCCCGAGGTTGAAGGCCGCCTTCAGCCACTGGCGGCGTAGCACGATACTGCCGGCCAGCGACGCGACGGTGATCACGATCAGGCACTGCAACGGGGTGATCATCAGCAGGGCCGGGACGAACGGCACTTCGTCGAGCGGGATTCCCTCGACGTTTCCCCGCGTGGTGACGTTACGCCGCGGGCGGGTCTGGAGGATGACCAGGACGACGCCGAGCAGGATGAACATCGCCGGGTAGGTGTCGTTCGGGGTGGGAACCAGCTCGATGACGAGCGCAGAGGCGACGAGTCCGACCATCAGGGTGGCCAGGCACGCGATCTGTATGCCGCCTGCAGATGCGGCCGTTCGCGAACCCCTCACGTGCGTACCGTACCGACAAGTAGGCCCTTGCGGGCCGACTTGTCACTACGTCCGCTGACTTGTCATCACTCCCAGGTGGAGGTGTGACCCTTGGTTCCGGTCATCTCCCAGGTGGAGGTGTGACCCTTGGTTCCCGCGGTCATCTCCCAGGTGGAGGTGTGGCCCTTGGTTCCCGCGGTCATCTCCCAGGTGGAGGTGTGGCCCTCGGTTCCGGTCATCTCCCAGGTGGAGGTGTGGCCGTGCGGTGCGGTGAGCTCCCAGGTGGAGGTGTGGCCCTTGGTTCCGGTCATCTCCCAGGTGGAGGTGTGGCCGTGCGCTCCGATGAGCTCCCAGGTGGAGGTCTTGGCGTTGACCGCGTGGTGGACCGTGGTCGAGGACGTCTGTCCCCAGGCCTCGGTGGAGCCGCCCATGCCGATCGCGGCAGCGGCTGCGATGACGACGGCGGAGGTGGAGACACGACGGAGGACGCTGGTGCTGGTCATGAGGGGGTGTCCTTGCTGGTGAGGGGTGAGGGGAAGGGCTCTGGTTCCATCGATCGGTCCACGAGTTCAAGGTGTCGCTGCGGCTGGCATCATCTAGGATGAGTGGGCATCCGGCTCAATATGCCCTGTAAGATCCCGGATCGTTACGCTTCGTGGTTAACCTATCACTCTTCGTGGTGAAAGAGTATGGTCTTTAGGCGAAATAGGTCAATACGCACCTGGACGTAGTGTTCTGGTGCCTGCGGGTGGCCCGCCGGCGCCGTTCCGCAGTGCTCATCCGAGCATCGCGCGCGTGGCCCCCGCGCCGCTCGTCGACCCGCTGATCGGGCCGGGACGCGTTACCGGGCAGGCTCGTCACTGCTCTGACTCGGGTGGAGCGAACACGACGACCACCTCGAGTCGTTTGGTCACGTCGTGAAACCTGTGCACCTCGTGGGCGGGGACGAAGATCGTCGTTCCGGGCCCCACCCTGATCGTCTCGTCGGCCGCCGTGAACGATGCGGACCCGGCGAGGACGACGTACAGCTCGTCCTGGTCGTGCGGCTTCTGGGGGTCCGGCTCGCCCGCGGGCAGCACGTACATGCCCGCGCTGAGGGAGTCGACACGGAGGAACTCGTCGTAGAGCTCGCCGCGTTCGCCGTGGTGGTCACGAAGCGTGGTCAGAGCGAAGGGACGCATCGGCTCACGGTACTCACACGAGCGCTGTCAGGCCCCGCTTGGCCAGCTGGTCGGCGATGATGAGCCGCTGCACCTCGCTCGCGCCCTCCCAGATCCGTTCCACACGGAGCTCGCGGAAGAACCGCTCGGCCACGTTCTCACGCATGTATCCGCGACCACCGAAGATCTGGACGGCGCGGTCGGCGACCCGGTTGGACGTCTCCGACGCGAACAGCTTGGCCATCGAGCACCGGGCGTGCAGCACCTTGCGATCGACGCCCTGGTCGATCGAGCGAGCGGTCTCGTACACCATCGCCCGCGCCGCGAACAGCTCGGTCGTGCTGTCGGCGAGCATTGCCTGTACCAGTTGGAGGTCGAGCAGGGGCGACCCCTTCACCCTGCGGTCGCGAGCGAACGCGGTGACCTCGTCGATCAGCCGCTCGGTGGCCCCCAGGCAACGCGCGGCAACCATCAGGCGCTCGAACCGGAACCACTCGTAGGCGAACGTCATCCCGGACGCCTCGTCGCCCACGAGGTGGGACTGCGGAACCCTGACGTCCTCG
This sequence comes from Nocardioidaceae bacterium, assembly GCA_033850875.1. Classification (GTDB taxonomy): domain Bacteria; phylum Actinomycetota; class Actinomycetes; order Propionibacteriales; family Nocardioidaceae; genus DASQEH01. The sequence continues at coordinate 10,895 of JAWWPH010000577.1, forward strand.
AACGCGACGATCGGGTGCTCGTGCGCGATCGTGTGGGAGTAGGCAGGGGAGCGGACGACGCGGACACCGGGACTCGGCAGGTCGACGACGAACAGGCCGTGCCCTCCCGCGTGCGGTCCCACCGTCAGCACGGCCTCGACGAAGGCGTAGGCAGCCTCGTTGTACGAGGTGACGTGCCACTTCTCCCCGTTGATCACATACTCGGAGCCGTCGCGGCCCGCAGTGGTCGTCAGCGACGACATGTCCGAGCCGGCGAGCTCCTCGGTGATCGCGTAGCACTCCTGCTTCTCGCCGCGCACGGTGGGGAGCAGCCATCGCTCGCGCTGGTAGTCGTTGGCCACCTGGGGCCACCAGGCCGGCGGAGTGTGCATGCACCACCCGAGCGCGTTGGTGACCCGGCCCGCCTGCTCCTGGACGAGCACCTGCTGCAGCGATGTACACCCCCGTCCGCCGACGTCGACCGGCATGTTTGTCGCGTACAGGCCCAGCTCGATCGCCCGTCGGTGCTGCGCCTGCGCCACGCCGTCCGGCAGCCGGCCAGCATTGAGCTCAGCGGTCACCTCGTGGGGGATCAGCTCGTCGGCGAAGGCACGTGCGCGCCGCTGGAGCTCGAGATCATCCGCGGAGAGGCCGTACATGACACCTCCCTGTGCAGCAGTGGCGAGTCCTGACTGACTGTTCAGTCTAATGCAGGAGGGTGAGGGCTGACCAGTCGAGCCGTCGGCCGACTCCTGGCCCGGACTGCCCCACGGTCAGCTCAGGCCGACGCCACATACCGTTTCGGCGTTGGCTGCTATGAAGTCGTTGGCCGCCTGGAACTCCTTCGTGGTCAGCGCTACCTGGAGCTGATCGTCCGGTCTGCCGCCGCCCGGCGCAGAGAAGTCGGCCTGCCATCCGCGGCAGCAGAGCAGTCGTCTTGACTGACCGTTCAGCCTGTGCCAGCGTCGGCGATGTGACCGACCGTCTCGCCGAACCCGGTGCCGTCGACGCGGTCGTCGTGGGCGGTGGGACGATCGGCGCGTGGTGCGCCTGGTTTCTCAAGCAGGCCGGCCTGTCCCGGGTGGTCCTGCTGGAGGCGGCTACCCTCGGCAAGGGCGCCAGCTCTCGAGCGGCGGGAATGGTCCGTGCGCAGGGCGGTACGCCGGCCGCCGTCCGGCTCGGGCTGTTCAGCCGGGACTTCTACGCCCGCCAGTCGCAGACGCTGGGCATCGACTCCGGCTTCGTTGAGCAGGGCTACTTCATGCCGTGCTTCCGTCCGGCCGAGGTGGAGCAGGCCCGGTCACGGATTGCCATGCAGCAGAGGCTCGGCCTCGACGTCAGGTGGGTCGAGGCCTCCGAGGTCGACGACCTGAACCCCGCGATGCGGCCAGGGCAGACACTTGGCGCCTCGTACGCGTCGGGCGACGGCTACATCGACCCACCGCGAAACGTCCTCGCCTACACCACCGCCCTGTTCTCGTCCGGAGTGGAGGTGAGGGAGCGAACCGCGTTCACCGGACTGCATACCCGGGCTGGAAGGATCGTCGGGGTGCACACCAGTGAGGGAGAGATCGCCACCGAGAAGGTCGTGCTGACCGGCGGGCCGACGCTCGCCGCAGTCGGGCGCGCAGCCGGCACGAGGATCGCCTCCGGTGGAGCACGCCACCAGGTCGTCGTCACGTCACCTCATCCGGACCTTGCGCCTGAACGGCTGCCGATGGTCTTCGACCTGGCGTCCGGCATCTACTGGCGTCCGGAAGAGGGCGGCATCATGTGGGGGATGAGCAACCCCGACGAGTCTCCGGGGGAAGCCGCACAGTTCGACTGGTCGTACTACGAGGTGATGCGCGACCGGATGGCACAGCTGGTCCCGCTGACCGCGGAGCTGGGCGTACGCCGCGTCTGGGCCGCAACGATCGACTTCACTCCCGACCACCTTCCGATCCTCGGTCCGGTCCTGACCCCCGACGGGCCGGTCGACGGCTCTGTGGTCGCCGCTGCCGGTGGGCACGGGATGATGTGGGGTCCCGGTGTGTCTCGAGCGGCGGCCGACCTGCTCCTCCACGGATCCTCGGAGGTGCTGGACACGGCCGAGCTGGGACTCGACCGCTTCGACGAGCACGGTCGCAGCCGGCTGGCCGCCGACCCCATCGCCCTGCCTTTCCCCGAGAGCGCCTGACCCTCCGGTCGCGCCGAGCCGGTCGCGGGGGGAGCTCAGGGGTGGGAGGTACTGGCGGCGGCGGCTTCCGGGAGTATCAGCGTGTCGACCACCACCGCGCCCGTGGCCGTGACGATCAGAGGGTTCAGGTCGACCGCAGCCAGCAGGTCGCCGAGCTCGACCGCGATCCGGGAGACGGCGACAACGGCGTCGAGGACCGCGGCCCGGTCGGCGGGTGGGGCGCCACGCACGCCCGCGAGCAGGCGCGAGACGTCGAGTGCATCGAGCATCTCGTCCGCCGTCGTGCGCTCGACCGGTGGCAGGGCGACGCTGCGACTCGACAGCAGCTCGATCAACGTACCTCCGGCGGCGAGCAGGACGAGTGGTCCGACCAGCGGGTCGCGGACGATGCCTATCGCGAGCTCGATACCCGCCGCCGCCTGAGGCTGGACGAGCACGCGCTCGCCGAGCCGACCGGCGAGGTCGGCGTACGCGAGGGCGACCGAGGGGCCGTCGGACAAGCCGACGACGACCCCGCCGACCTCGGTCTTGTGCTCCACCGCCGGCTCACCCGTCTTCACGGTGACCGGGTATCCGAGCCGGTCGGCTGTTTGCACCGCGTCGGCCGCAGAGGCGGCCGGGTGGGGCATCGCCACCCGGAGACCGTAGTCCTCCAGCAGGGCGAACGCCGAGACCGGGTCGAGCGGACTGCCTGCGGCTGCGGCGGTCACCAGCCGGGAGCGCCACAACCGTCTGCGGCTGGGGTCCACCGGTAGCACTTCGTCGCTTCGAGAGGACCGACTCGCGTGG
>JAWWPH010000579.1:0-2598 GCA_033850875.1 Nocardioidaceae bacterium
TCACGCGAGCGACCCGGCGGCCGTCCAGCTCGACGACGGTGAGGACGTGTCCGTCGATGCTCGCGGTCTCGCCGATGCTCGGCACGTGGCCGAGCTGCTGGACGATGTAGCCGGCCACCGTCTCGTACGGCCCCTCGGGGATCACCAGCCCGGTCTCGTCCTCGAAGTCGTCGAGGTTGAGCAGGCCGTCCAGCTCGAGCTCACCGGTCATCGACCGCGTCGTCTCGGGCTCGTCGACGTCGTACTCGTCGCGGATGTCCCCGACGATCTCCTCGACCAGGTCCTCGAGGGTGACGATGCCCGCCGTGCCGCCGTACTCGTCGACGACGATCGCGAGGTGGGCGCCTTCACGGCGCATGTCCGTCAGCGCCGACAGCAGCTGCCGCGTCGCCGGCAGCATGAAGACCTCGCGGACGAGCTCGGAGATCCGCACCGTACGCCCGGCCATCGCGGGGTCGAAGAGGTCACGGACGTGCACGAAGCCGACGATGTCGTCGGACGACTCGCCGATGACGGGGTACCGGGAGTGCCGGCGTTCCATCGCGAACTGCGCGGCCTTGTAGGCGGGCGTCTGCGCGGGAATGAAGTCGACCTCCGTCCGCGGCACCATGATCTCGCGGATCTGGCGGTCACCGGCCTCGAAGACCTCCTCCACGATCTGCCGCTCCTCGGCACCGAGCGTCGGCGAGCCGGAGACCAGGTCACGGATCTCCGCGTCGCTGATCTGCTCGCGCTGGGCGCTCGGGTCGCCGCCGAACAGGCGTACGACGACGTTGGTCGAGATCGAGAGCAGCCAGATCACCGGACGGGCCAGCTTCGCGATGCGGTCGACGGTCGGCGCGACCGCCAACGAGATGGACTCCGCCCGCTGGAGCGCGAGCCGTTTGGGTGCGAGCTCACCGACCACGAGCGAGACGTAGGAGATGGCGAGCGTGATGATGACCAGCGCGACGGCGTCGGCCGCCCCCGGCGAGAGGCCGCGGCGCTCCAGTACCGGGGCGAGTCTCCCGGCGAGTGTCGCGCCACCGAAGGCCGCCGACATGAAGCCCGTGAGCGTGACGCCGACCTGCACGGCGGCCAGGAACCGGTTGGGGTCGCTGTTGAGCTTCGCCACGATCGCCCCGCGGCGGCCACGTCCCTCCAGACCCTTGGCCTGGCTGTCGCGCAACGAGATCAACGCGATCTCGGCCAGGACGAAGCATCCGCTGCAGGCGATGAAGACCAAGATGAGCGCGATTCCGCGAAGCGTGCCGCTCATGATGCACCGACGCGGAGCCGACGCACCAGCGAGCAGCACGGCCTACTGCACGGGTCGTCCATGACGACAAGCGTAACGATTCCCGACCTGGTTCGGGGCCGTGCCGGTTTCCCCGCTCGCGAATCCCCGTTGAGTCTCGGGAACGTTGCGTGCAGGGTTGGCGGATGAGGTTCCCCGACGACGTGCCCGTTCTGGGCGACGGTGACGTCCGGCTGCGGGCGCACCGGCTGGAGGACGCCGACGGTGTCGTCGAGCAGTGCACGGACCCGGTGTCGGTGCGGTGGACGACGGTTCCGCTGGGTTACACCACGGCGATGGCGGTGGACTGGGTCACGCGGGCCGCCCGGGAGGCGTGGGAGTCGCAGTCGGAGTACCTGTTCGCCATCGAGAGCACCCACCCCGACGGGGAGCGGCGGTTCAGCGGCTCGATCTCGCTTCGCGACGAGGGGCAGCGGCGGGCCGAGCTGGCCTTCGGCGCGCACCCGGCCGTGCGCGGTCACGGAGTCATGACGACCGCGGTGGGGCTGGTGCTCGACTACGGCTTCTCGGCGCTGGGCCTCGAGACCGTCATCTGGATGGCGAACGTGGGCAACCTGGCGTCGCGACGGGTGGCCTGGAAGGCCGGGTTCACGTTCGGGGGAACGATCCGGCGGTGGCTCCCGCAGCGTGGTGAGTACCTCGACGGCTGGGTCGGCGACCTGCACCGGTCGGACCCGAGAGAGCCCAAGACGAGCTGGTTCGACGTACCCGTGATCGAGGGCGTCCGGTCCCGGCTGCGGCCGTTGCGCTACGACGACGTGCCGCGGGTGGTGGAGGCCAGTGCCGACGAGCGCTCGCAGTACTGGTTGAGCTTCCTGCCCGACCCCTATACCGAGCAGGACGCGCGTGAGTTCGTCGACCGGTGCAGTACGGCCGCGATGAGCGGCGGCGGTCTGACCTGGGCGGTCGCCGACGCGCAGACCGACGTGCTGCTCGGCACCCTCGGGTTCCCCCACGGTGACCGGCTCTCGTGGGAGATCGGGTACCTGGCCCATCCCGACGCCCGAGGTCGCGGTGTGATGCGCGAGGCAGTCGGCCTGGCGACGCGGCACCTGTTCGTGAGCACCGAGGACGGCGGGATGGGAGCGTCACGCGCGTACATCCGCGCCGCCGCCGACAACACGGCGTCGCAGTACGTCGCCCTGGCCAACGGCTTCACGCAGTGCGGTCGGGAGCGCCGGTCCGCGACGCTGGGCGACGGCACCTGTACCGACCTCGTCCTGTTCGACCTGTTGGCGTCGGAATGGCAGGAGACGAGGGAAGGCGCTTAGTCCCCGGCACCGCCGGTGATGGGTGTATGC
>JAWWPH010000002.1:0-4337 GCA_033850875.1 Nocardioidaceae bacterium
GCAGCTCCTTGAGCCGCCCGCGCTCGGTCTCCGTGAGGGGAGCGGTGAACTCTGCCTCGCCTCTGTCCAGGTCGGACTCCAGCTCCGCGAGCGCCGAAAAGCCCAGCTCCGTCAGCCGCAGGGCGTACGAGCGGCGGTCGTCGGGGTTGCGGTCCCGCACCACCCATGACTTGCGCTCCAGCTCGTCGACGAGCTTGACCATCAGCGTCGGGTTCACGTGCGTGAGGTCGGCGAGGCTGCGCTGGGAGATCGCCCCCCGCTCACGGAGGATGACCATGACCGCGACCTGCCGGACGTGCGCGGTTTCCGGGATGCAGTCGCGGGCGGCTCCGGCTGCCTTCACGAAGGCGCGACGCAGGAGGTAGCCGGTGAACTGGTTGAGGCCGGCGTTCGAGTTGCCATAAGGCGCCACGGCTCGTGCCTCCTGTCCGCCGCCCCGCCGCCGCGATCCGTCGATCCACTCGGGGTTTGCCCTGATGTTACCCGGACTTTATACAACTTTGATCGTTAACTATGTTGACGATTTCGCAAGGAAGCTCTACCTTCGCTGGAACGAACGCCGTTGGGAGGGCGCAGGATGCAGGTCTGGTTCGCCGGAGCACTCACGAACAAGTACACCAAGTGGGTGGCGCTGGTCTTCTGGTTGGTTGTGGTAGGCGTCGCCTCGAGCGGGGCGAAGCAGCTCACGGGTGTGGAGAAGAACGACGCAGTGTCGTGGCTCCCTGGCAGCGCCGAGTCCACGCGCGCCCTGGACAAGCTTGCCGCCTTCCAGGACCCCAACGAGATCCCGACCGTCATCGTGTACGAGCGCACGTCGGGGGTCACCGGTGCCGACTTCGCGAAGGCGAAGGCCGACGCCACGTCGTTCGCCGGAGTCGAGGGCGTACAGCGGCAGGTACAGGGGCCGTTCCCGTCCCGTGACCGACAGGCACTGGAGACGATCGTCCCGCTCAACCTGGGCAGCAACGGCTGGGAGAAGGCCGTCGACATCGTCAACGGCATGCGCAGCACGGCCAACAGCGGCGACCCGGGACTGACCGCGTACATCACCGGCCCGGGTGGCATGGCGGCCGACTCGGGCGCGGCGTTCAAGGGAATCGACGGCACGCTGCTGTTCTCGACGGTAGGTGTCGTCATCGTCATCTTGCTGCTCACGTACCGCAGCCCGATCCTCTGGCTGCTCCCGGTCATCTCCGCGGGGGTCGCGCTGACGGTGGCCGAGGGAGTCATCTACCTCCTGGCCAAGCACGCCGGCCTCGTCGTGAACGCCCAGAGCGCGGGCATCTTGACGGTCCTCGTCTTCGGGGCCGGCACCGACTACGCGCTGCTGCTCGTGGCGCGCTACCGCGAGGAGCTGCGCCGACACCACGACCGGCACGTCGCCATGTCCGTCGCCCTGCACCGCGCCGGCCCCGCGATCCTCGCCAGCGCCGGCACCGTCATCGTCGGGATGCTGTGCCTGCTTGTCGCCGAGACCAACTCGACTAAGGGGCTGGGCCCCGTGGCCGCCATCGGGGTGGCGGTGGGGCTGCTCGTCATGATCACGCTGCTGCCGGCGCTCCTCGTCATCTGCGGCCGCTGGGTCTTCTGGCCGAGCCGTCCGCAGGAGGGCAGCCCGGAGCCGACGACGACGGGCTTCTGGGCCCGCGTCGGTACCCGGATCGCGCGCCGCCCGCGCATCGTCTGGATCGTGACGTCGGTCGTCTTGGCCTTCGCGTGCCTCGGCATCGCCGACCTGCACGCGACGGGCCTGGCCAACAACGAGCAGTACACCGGCACCGTCGACTCGGTGACCGGCGAGGCGGTCCTGTCCCGGCACTTCCCGGCCGGCGCCAGCGACCCCGTGTCCATCGTCGCGAACTCCGCGCAGGCGGGCGCGGTGGTCAAGGCGGCCGCGAACACCGACGGCATCGTGGCCGCTGCTCAGCGCGGTACGTCCGGAGGCGTGAGCTTCATCCAGGCGACGCTTGCCGACGCGCCGGACAGCTCGGCCGCCTACGACACGATCGACCGGCTGCGCTCGACCCTGCACGCGGTACCCGACGCAGGAGCGCTGGTGAGCGGCACGACGGCGATCAACCTCGACGTACAGCGGGCTGCCCACCACGACCGCAACCTGATCATCCCGATCATCTTGTTCGTCGTGTTCCTCATCCTGGCCGCACTGCTGCGGGCGATCGTCGCGCCACTGCTCCTCATCGCCACGGTCGTGCTGTCGTTCGGCGCGGCGCTGGGGATCAGTGCCCAGATCTTCGACCACGTGCTCGGGTACAAGGGGGCCGACACGTCGCTGCCGCTGTTCGTCTTCGTGTTCCTCGTCGCCCTCGGCATCGACTACAACATCTTCTTGATGACCAGGGTGCGCGAGGAGTCGCTGAAGTACGGCACGCGCCGCGGTGCGCTGATCGGTCTCGGCGCGACCGGTGGGGTGATCACCTCGGCCGGGGCGGTGCTGGCCGGCACGTTCGCCGTGCTCGGCACGCTTCCCCTGGTCGCCTTCTCCGAGATCGGCTTCGCGGTCGCGCTCGGCGTGCTGCTCGACACCTTGGTGGTGCGGTCCGTGCTGGTGACGGCGCTCAACCTCGACCTCGGACGCCACATGTGGTGGCCGAGCCGGCTCGGCAAGAAGGCCGACGTCGACGTCGAGGAGCTGCGCGGCGCCGAGTTCTCCGACTCCCGCTCCACCTGACGCCGAGGAGTCCCATACTTCCCGCCGAGGAGTCACGGCGTACCCAGCGAGGGGTCACTCGGTGTCCGCGAGAGCTGGGCTCGACCCCACACTGGGTGCGCGTCCACTGCGGGACGGGCAGTATCAGGAGGCAGCCGGCGCTGCGACGCCGGTCGGCAGGACATCTCTGGCCGATCGGCACGACATCTCCGCCCACTCGACGCGACATCTCCGCCCACTCGACGCGACATCTCCGGCCACTCGACGCGGCATTTGCGCCCGGTCAACGGGGGGTCAGACGATGCGGTGACCGGCGGCGAAGACGGCGCTGACGAGGGGCACACCCGGCCGGTAGGCCAGGTGCACGTACGACGGCGCCGCCAGCACGCAGAGGTCGGCCCGCGCGCCCACCCGGAGCTGCCCGACGTCGGTACGGCGCAGCGCCGCGGCCCCGCCGGCGGTGGCGGACCACAGCGCCTCGGCCGGTGACATCCGCATCTCGCGCACGGCCAACGCGATGCACAGCGGCATCGACGACGAGTAGCACGACCCCGGGTTGCAGTCGCTGGCGAGCGCCACGGTGACGCCGGCGTCGAGCAGTGCACGCGCGTCGGGGTACGGCGAACGGGTGGAGAACTCGACGCCGGGAAGGAGGGTGGCCACGACACCGGCCGCTCGTAGGTCGCTCACGTCCGTCCCGGTCAGGTGCGTGCAGTGGTCCGCCGAGGCGGCACCGACCTCGCACGCCACCTCGACCCCCGGCCCGGGCCCGAGCTGGTTCGCGTGGATCCTCGGAGCGAGGCCGGCCGCCATCCCGGCACGGAGGATCGAGCGCGCCTGGTCCGCGTCGAAGGCACCGCGCTCGCAGAAGACGTCGATCCACTTCGCGTGCGGGAGCGCGGCCTCCAGCATCGGACCGGTCACGAGGTCGACGTACGCGTCCGGGTCGGCCTCGAACTCCGGCGCGACGACGTGCGCGCCGAGGTAGGTGGTCTCGGGCGTGAACCCCGACGCGATCGCCAGCGCCCGGGCCTCGTCCTTCGCCGTGAGTCCGTACCCGCTCTTGATCTCCATCGTGGTCGTGCCCTGACGCTGCATCTCCGCGACGAGCCGGGCCGTGTTCGCTGCCAGCACGTCATCGGGAGCCGCCCGGGTCGCGGTGACGGTGGAGCGGATCCCGCCGGCCGAGTACGGCGTGCCCTCCATCCGCGCGGCGAACTCCGCAGAGCGGTCCCCGGCGAACACGAGGTGGGCATGGCTGTCGACGAAGCCGGGTATCACCGCGGAGCCCTGCGCGTCGAACGCCTCGTCGGCCGCGGGGGCGTCGGCAGCGCGACCGACCCACGCGACCCGGCCCTTCTCGAGGACCAGCGCGGCCCGCTCTACCAGCCCCAACCTGGAGCCGTCGCCGAGCGAGGGGTCGTTCGTGGTCAGCTCGGCGATGTTGTCGAGAAGTACGGAGGTCACGGCCGCTCCGTCACTCTCGTCACCGCGGCGGCGAGCCGGCGGCCGACGCCACCGCGGTCGAGCTCCACCTCGGAACCGCTCGCGACCACGGACGTGATGTCTGCGGCGGTAGCCGCGTACACCACCGAGTCGATGCCGCCGCCGGTTGCCGCGGTCCGCGGGCTCTCGAGGTCGAACGTGACGAGGTCGGCCCACTGACCCG
>JAWWPH010000011.1:0-5865 GCA_033850875.1 Nocardioidaceae bacterium
CTCGACCCGACGTTTGCGCCCGCTCGAGCCGACGTTTGCGCCCGCTCGGCGGGGGGCTAGGGCACGAGGGCGACGCCGGCGGCGCGCAGCTCCTGCAGGGCCGCGGCGCTCGACGAGGGCGCGACACCGGCAACCAGGCCGCTCAGTAACCGGGTCGAGAAGCCCTCCCGCCGGGCGTCCAGGGCGGTCGCCCGGACGCAGTAGTCGGTGGCGATCCCGCACACGTCGACGTCGGTGACCGAGTGCGCTCGCAGCCAGGCCGCCAGGTCGACGCCGTCGGACGTCTTGCCCTCGAACCCGCTGTACGCCGCCTGGTGCTCGCCCTTGAGGAAGATCGCGTCGAAGGGCTGAGGGTCCAGGTTGGGATGGAACGCCGCGCCGTCGGTCCCGACGACGCAGTGGGCCGGCCAGGAGCGCTCGAAATCCGGTGCGTCGGAGAAGTGCTCGCCCGGGTCGATGTGATGGTCGCGGGTCGCGACGACGATGTCGTACTCCCGGTCTGGCTCGTCGGCCTGCTGCCAGGCGTGCAGCAGCTCGCCGATCCGGAACGCGACCTCGGCGCCGCCGGCTACGGGCAGGCTGCCGCCCTCACAGAAATCGTTCTGGACATCCGTGACGATCAGAGCCCTGCGCACGAAACCCCTCCTCCGTCGAACCGGTGGCCCCTACCGTAGCGGGCACCGGCGCCCCCTTACGGCCCGGCGAGCGGCTTGCGGCCGGCGGGACCGCCCTCTCCCAGGTACGTCGTCGGTATCGCCGGCTCTCCGCGCGACAGCTTGTGCGCCTCCGGCGGCAGCTCGGCGAGGGCCGCGGCGTGTCTTTCCCGAGCGGCCGCGAGCGGTTCCCGCCCGACGACCTCGCCGTCACGGACGAGGTCGCGCAGCAACGGGCGGTCGTCGCCGTCGTCGACGGGCTGCTGCTCGATGCCGATGACCTCGGTCTCGGCGACGCCGTCCGGCGAGCGCTTGCGCAGCGCCCATTTGCGGCCGCCGATGGAGGTCTTGTCCGAGCTGCGCTTCGAGACCGAGACGAGTGGCGCGTCGTTCGCGGACGACGTCGCCCTCGACACGAGCTTGTACACGAACCCCGACGTCGGTACGCCCGACCCGACCACGAGCGACGTACCCACGCCGTAGCCGTCGACGGGGGCAGCCGACAGCCCCGCGATCGCGAACTCGTCGAGGTCGCTGGTCACGATGATGCGGGTCTTCGCGGCGCCCAGGTCGTCGAGCTGCTTGCGGACCGTCTGCGCCAGCCCGGCGAGGTCCCCGGAGTCGATCCGGACGGCACCGAGGTCCGGCCCGGCGATGTCGACGGCGGCCTTCACGGCTTCGCCGATGTCGAAGGTGTCCACGAGCAACGTGGTGCCCTCACCGAGGGAGTCGACCTGGGCCCGGAACGCGTCCCGCTCGGTGTCGTGCAACAGCGTGAAGGCGTGCGCCGCGGTCCCCGTCGTGGGGATCCCGTACTCCACTCCCGCGCGCAGGTTCGACGAGGCCGTGAACCCCGCGACGTAGGCGGCGCGCGCCGCGGCGACCGCGGACCATTCGTGGGTACGGCGCGAGCCCATCTCGATGCACGGCCGGTCGCCCGCGGCGTCGGTCATCCGCGATGCGGCCGATGCCACCGCCGAGTCGTGGTTGAGGATCGACAGCAGCAGCGTCTCGAGGACGACGCCCTCGGCGAAGGTCGACTCGACGACGAGCAGCGGACTTCCCGGGAAGTACGCGTCGCCTTCGCCGTATCCCAAGATGCTGCCGGTGAAGCGGTATGTCGACAGCCAGTCGACGGTGGGTCTGTCGACGATCTGCGAGTCGAGCAGCCAGCCCAGGTCGTCGTCACTGAAGGCGAACGACTCCAGCGCGTCGAGGGCGCGGCCGGTACCCGCGACCACCCCGTAGCGCCGGTCGCCCGGGAGTCGTCGACCGAACACCTCGAACACGCAGCGGCGGTCGGCGGTACCGGAGCGCAGCGCCGCCTGGACCATGGTCAGCTCGTACTGGTCGGTGAGCAAGCCGGTCTGTAGCACGCCGAAAGCCTAGGCGACAATGGCAGACGTGACCGCAACCCCCGATGCCGCGACGGCGCAGCGACCCGATGTGGACGAGGTCGTCCAACCGGAGCTGCCCTGGATCACGATCGTCTGGGACGACCCGGTCAACCTGATGTCGTACGTCACGTTCGTGTTCACCGACTACTTCCACTACTCGAAGGCCAAGGCCCAGAAGCTGATGATGCAGGTCCACACGGAAGGCAAGGCCGTGGTCTCCAGCGGAACCCGCGAGGAGATGGAGCGGGACGTACAGGCGATGCACTCGTACGGGCTGTGGGCGACGCTGGAGAAGACCGAGGCATGACCACCTTCAAGTCGCGACGCAAGGGCGGGGTCTACGTCGTGCTGCCCCCCTACGCGGCCGGCCTGATCGCCAACCTGGCCCGTCAGCTGGTCGAGCTGCTCAGTGACGGTGAGGTGGTCCAGCCGGCCGGCGCCGATCCGCTCGAGGCGCTGCTCGACTTCGACCTGCCGCGAGACGAGCCGGACGACCCCGCCCTGCTGCGGCTGCTCCCCCCGGCACACCGCACCGACGACGAGCTGGCTGCGGAGTTCCGCCGCTTCACCGAGCGCGACCTGCGCGACGGCAAGGTCCGCGACGCGCTCGTCGTGATCGGCAAGCTGGAGGCGTTCGAGGACGGCGTTCCCGACGACCTGGAGTTCGAGCTCGACGCCGAGCAGGCGCGGGCGTGGATGCGCTGCCTCACCGATCTGCGCCTCACCCTGGCGGCGCGGCTGGGTGTGCGCGCCGACGACGAGAGCTTCTGGGAGAGCCTTCCGGATGACGACGAGCGGCGTGGGGTGTATGAGATCTACGGCTGGCTCGGGTACCTGCTCGAGTCCCTTCTGGACGCCGTGCGCCGCTGAGCGGCTCCCTTATTAGGCTGCACAGCGTGCTGACCATCGCCGCCGACCTCCGTGACCAGATCGTCGCCCACGCCAAGCGGGACCATCCCGACGAGGCGTGCGGCATCGTCGCCGGTGCAGCGGGCTCCGACAGACCGGTCCGGGTGGTGGAGATGACCAACGCGGAGCGCTCCCCGACGTTCTTCCGCTTCGACTCCACCGAGCAGCTGAGGGTGTGGCGCGAGCTCGACGACCGCGACGAGGTGCCCGTCGTGATCTACCACTCGCACACGGCGACCCCGGCCTTCCCGTCGCGGACCGACGTCGGCCTGGCCGCCGAGCCGGACGCCCACTACGTGCTGGTGTCGACGGCCGAGTACGGGAACAGTCCGGGTCCGGTGGAATTTCGCTCGTTCCGAATTGTTGACGGTGTCGTCACCGAAGAAGAAGTCGAGGTCATCTCCCATGGCAGTTGAAGTACGGATCCCCACGATCCTGCGCACGTACACCGGCGGCGCCAAGTCCGTCGGCGGCCGCGGAGGCACGCTGTCGGAGGTCATCGAGAGCGTGGAGGCGGACAACCCGGGGATCAAGGACCGGTTGGTCGACGGCGGCGACCTCCGCCGGTTCATCAACGTCTACGTGAACGACGAGGACGTCCGCTTCCTCGGCGGGCTCGAGACGCCCGTCGACGACGGCGACGTCGTGGTCGTGCTGCCGGCCGTGGCCGGCGGATAGCGGACCGTGAGGTACGACTCGCTGCTCGACTCCGTCGGCAACACGCCCCTGGTCGGACTGCCGCAGCTGTCGCCGTCTCCGGACGTCCGGCTGTGGGCAAAGCTCGAGGACCGCAACCCCACCGGCTCGATCAAGGACCGCGCCGCGCTCGCGATGCTCGTCGAGGCGGAGAAGTCGGGCCGGCTCCGGCCCCACTGCACGATCCTCGAGCCGACGTCCGGCAACACCGGGATCTCACTCGCGATGGTCGCCAAGCTGCGCGGCTACCGGTTGGTGTGCGTGATGCCCGAGAACACGTCGGTCGAGCGACGTCAGCTGCTGCAGATGTGGGGAACCGAGATCGTCACCTCTCCGGCGGCGGGCGGCTCCAACGAGGCCGTCCGGGTCGCCAAGGAGCTCGCGGCCGAGCATCCGGACTGGGTCATGCTCTACCAGTACGGCAATCCCGCGAACGCCCAGGCGCACTTCGAGGGCACGGGTCCGGAGATCCTCGCCGACCTGCCGTCGGTGACGCACTTCGTGGCGGGCCTGGGGACGACCGGCACCCTGATGGGAGTCGGGCGGTTCTTCCGGGAGAACAAGCCCGACGTGAGGATCGTGGCCGCCGAGCCACGCTACGGCGAGCTCGTCTATGGGCTGCGCAACCTCGACGAGGGGTTCGTCCCGGAGCTGTACGACGCCAGCCTCATCGACGCTCGGTTCTCGGTGGGGCCGCGAGACGCCGTTCGCCGCACCCGCGAGCTGCTCGAGTCGGAGGGGATCTTCGCCGGCATCTCGACGGGCGCGATCCTGCACGCCGCGCTCGCCCAGGCAGCGAAGGCCGTCAAGTCCAAGCAATCCGCCGACATCGTCTTCGTCGTCTGCGACGGCGGCTGGAAGTACCTGTCGACAGGGGCCTATGAGGGCACGGTCGACGAGGCCGAGGACCGGCTCGAGGGCCAGCTCTGGGCCTGACCGGCCACCGGCAGGCGCAACTGCAGCTCGACACTGCGCCCGACGACGACGCAGCCGAGGGCGTCGTTGACCGCGACCATGTGCGCGTTGGACTCCGCGTTCCAGGTGTCGATGTGCACGATCTGCGGCTCGAGCTCGGCAAGGAGCTTCAGCATCTCGATCTTCAGCCGCATGCCCAGCCGGTGGCCGCGATGGCCGCGGGTGACGGCGGTGTCCTCCTGGAAGCCCAGCTGCGGACGCTCCTCCTCCACGGCGACCAGGGTATGGCCCGCTAGCTCACCGTCGGCGAGCCGGCGCGCGACGAGCCGGTGCAGCCGGATCCCTCGCGCCAGCTGGGCTCGCTCGTAGTTGCGCAGCCGTTCCTCGACCCAGACGTCGTCATCGATCTCGAGGTCGTCGATCGGCGAGTCGTTCATGGCCCGGCTCAGCTCGAGCAGCGCGTCCACCTTCTCCGGCGGAGTCGGCGTCGCCATGGTGACGATCTCGTACCCTTCGGACGCCTCGATGCTCCGACGGTGCAGCTCGTCGAGCGCGTCCCAGGACAGGTCGGCGACGACGAGCCGCCGCTGGGCGTCGCGGGCGGCGACGGAGAATCCGTAGCGCCGCCAGAACTCCTCCCGGTGGCTCCCCGCCCAGGCACCGGCGATGAGCAGCGTCTTGCCGAGTGAGTGTGCACGGCCGAGTGCTTCGGCGTAGAGCTCGTCGCCGACCCCCTGCCCCCGAACGGCAGGATGCGTCTCCAGGTCGATCGACGCGACATGGTGGTTGTCCCACGTCTCGACCCGCACCTCGGCGGACCCGATCACGGCGCCGTGGTCGTCCACCGCCACGAAGAGGTGGGGGACCGGCCGGTTCTCGTCGGCATGCAGCGTGCGCAGGCGGACCCATTCCGCCGACACGGGAGCCACGTGGGGGGCGTCCACCACGGCCGCCGCGTTGTGGAGCGCGGCGAGGTCGTGCGCGAGCCCGCTGTCCACGAGGGCAGGCTCATAACGGTCGATGCGCATGCCTCATGAAAGCATCCGGCCGTGCCGTGAACTAATGGTTTAGTGCCGTCGACCGCGCGACGAGGGTGTCAGCCTCCGCGAGCAGCGGACCGGCCCTGAGCTCCGACAACAGGGCTCGTGCAGCCGCCAGTGGCCCGCTCGCCTGCCGGCCCATCGCCAAGGAGCAGCGCGCGACGCCCAGCAGTGCCTGCGCCTGCTCGATGGGGCAGGCGTACGAGGACCAGGCCACAGCGGCCTGCTCGTGGAGGAGAAGGGAGCCGGAGTGGT
>JAWWPH010000013.1:0-3576 GCA_033850875.1 Nocardioidaceae bacterium
CGGGCCCCGGCCGAAACGCTCGAACGGAGCCCACGCGTGATCCATCGACGCGAAGGACGCGACGCCTCGGCGGTGGGGGGTGGGGGAGAAATGCGCTTCGTCACGGGGGTGCCTCGCAGCGGGTAACGGCATAAACTCTCGGTCTCGGGAGCACGACCGCGTCCGTCTGCCCGTACCGACCACGCCACCGCTGCGTGGTCCGACCCTCCTGGAGGCCGCAGGGATGAGTACTCCTCCGAACGTGCCCGGCGTCGAGATCGCCGCCGCCTGGGCAGACGGCTACGAAGACGTGTTGACCGAGGACTCGCTCGGCCTGCTCGCCCGGCTCCAGCGCGAGTTCGGTCCGCGCCGCAAGGACCTGCTCGAGAAGCGAGCCGCCCGCGACGCCGAGCTCGCGGCCGGCGCGCTCCCGGACTTCCTCCCCGAGACCTCCGACGTCCGCGGCGGAGAGTGGACGGTCGCTCCGCCGGCTCCGGGACTCGTCGACCGCAGGGTGGAGATCACCGGCCCGACCGACCGCAAGATGGTCATCAACGCCCTCAACTGCGGCGCCAAGGTGTTCATGGCGGACTTCGAGGACAGCAACACCCCCACCTTCGACAACCTGGTCGTCGGTCAGCGCAACCTGCGTGACGCCCTGCTTCGCAAGATCGACTTCACCAGCCCCGAGGGCAAGTCGTACGCGCTCGAGGACGAGGTGGCGACCCTCGTCGTCCGCAACCGCGGCTGGCACCTCTCCGAGCGCCATGTGCTCGTCGACGGCGAGCCGGTCTCCGGCAGCCTGTTCGACTTCGCCATGTACATGGCGACCAGCGCGCAGATCACCCTCGACGCCGGCAGGGGACCGTACTTCTACCTGCCGAAGATGGAGAGCCACCTCGAGGCGCGACTCTGGAACGATGTCTTCCGGTTCGGGCAGGAGGCGCTCGGCATCCCGACCGGGACGATCCGGGCCACCTGCCTGATCGAGACGATCACGGCGGCGTTCGAGATGGAGGAGATCCTCTACGAGCTGCGCGAGCACTCGTCCGGGCTCAACGCGGGCCGGTGGGACTACATCTTCTCGATGATCAAGAAGTTCCGGACCCGCGGCGAGGAGTTCCAGCTCCCCGACCGTGCCGAGGTGAAGATGACCGTGCCCTTCATGCGGGCGTACACCGAGCTGCTTGTCAAGACCTGCCACGCACACGGAGCGCACGCCATCGGAGGGATGGCCGCCTTCATCCCCAACCGGCGCGACGCGGAGGCCAACGACGCCGCGCTCACCGCCGTCCGGGCGGACAAGACCCGTGAGGCCGACGACGGGTTCGACGGCTCCTGGGTGGCGCATCCCGACCTCGTCCCGGTGGCGCTGGAGGTGTTCGACGCCAAGCTGGGCGAGCGCCCCAACCAGCTCGACCGGCAGCGAGACGACGTACACGTCACGGCCGAGCAGTTGCTCGACGCCAAGGCGACGCCCGGCGAGATCACGGAGGACGGCGTACGGAACAACGTCAGCGTCGGCATCCAGTACCTCGAGTCGTGGCTGCGAGGCAGCGGTGCGGTCGCCATCTTCAACCTCATGGAGGACGCCGCGACGGCCGAGATCAGCCGCAGCCAGATCTGGCAGTGGGTCCACAACGGCGTCTCGACCTCCGACGGCACGCCGATCACCGCCGACTACGTACGCCGGATCGCCGACGAGGAGCTCGAGAAGGTGAAGGACACGGTCGGCGACGAACGCTACGCCGGGGGCCGCTACGACGAGGCCCGTGAGCTCTTCGAGCAGGTGGCGCTCGCCGACGACTTCGTCGAGTTCCTGACTCTGCCGGCCTACGAGCGGCTGGGCTGACACCGCCGTGACGACGCTGGCGGACCCGCCGACCACGAGGACGAGCGAGCTCGCCGACGCCCTCCGGTCCGCAGTCGGGGCCCAGAGGGTACTGACCGACCGGGCACAGCTGCGCACGTACGAGTGCGACGGGCTGGCGAACTTCCGGGTGACACCGGCGATCGTCGTCCTGGTCGAGTCGACGCAGCACGTCGTCGACACCGTGCGGCTGTGCGCCGAGAGGGGCGTGCCGTTCGTCGCGCGCGGCGCCGGCACCGGCCTGTCGGGAGGGGCGCTGCCGGTCGCGGAGGGTGTGCTCATCGTCCTCTCGCGGATGCGGGCGGTCCGCTCCGTCGACCCGGACAATGCACGCGTCGTCGTCGAGCCGGGCGTCATCAACGTGTGGGTGACCCGCGAGGGAGCGCCGTACGACCTCGCCTACGCGCCCGACCCCTCCTCGCAGCAGGTGTGCTCCATCGGCGGCAACGTCGCCGAGAACTCCGGAGGCGCCCACTGCCTCAAGTACGGGTTCACCGTCAACCACGTGATGGGTGCCACCGTGGTCCTGTCCGACGGTGAGGTCGTGCACCTCGGTGGCCCCGCACCGGAGCATCCCGGCTACGACCTGCTGGGCGCCTTCGTCGGAAGCGAGGGAACCCTCGGCGTGGCGACGGAGCTGACGCTGCGGTTGGTGCGGGTGCCCGAGTCGGTGCAGACGATGCTCGTGGGCTTCCACAGCGTCGAGGACGCGGGAGCGGCGGTGAGCGACATCATCGCGGCCGGGATCCTCCCGGCGGCGGTCGAGATGATGGACGCGCTGGCCATCGAGGCCGCGGAGGCGGCCGTGAGCTGTGGCTACCCGGAAGGGGCGCAGGCCGTGCTCATCGTCGAGCTGGACGGGCCGGAGGCCGAGGTCGAGGCGCAGTTCGCCGAGGTGAGCGACATCGTGTCCCACCGGCACGCGTTCGAGACGCGGATCGCGGCGGACGCCACCGAGCGCGCGCTGATGTGGAAGGGCCGCAAGTCCGCCTTTGCAGCTGTCGGCCGGATCAGCCCGTCGTACTTCGTCCAGGACGGCGTGATCCCCCGGACCATGCTGCCCGAGGTGCTCGGCGAGATCGACCGGATGGCCGACGCCGTCGGGCTGAGGGTCGCCAACGTGTTCCACGCCGGCGACGGCAACCTGCATCCGCTCGTGCTGTTCGACGACTCCGTCGCGGGACAGGCCGACGACGCCGAGAAGCTGGCCGGCGCCATCTTGGACCTGTGCGTCGACTCCGGGGGCTCGATCACCGGGGAGCACGGCGTCGGGCACGAGAAGAAGCTCAAGATGACCAAACAGTTCACCGACGACGACCTCGACACGATGCAGCTCGTGCGATGCGCCTTCGACCCCGACGGCCTCGCCAATCCGGGGAAGCTCTTCCCGACACCCCGACTGTGCGGCGAGCGGCCCCGTCCGCGAACCGGTGTGCACCCCGTACAGGCGGCTGGCCTGGGGGACGTGTTCTGACATGACGACGGTCGAGGCCACCACCCGCCCCGGCGCGGCCGCCGACGCCGTCGCCGGAGTGGTCCCCCGCGAGGTGGCTCGGCCGCACGACGCCGGGGAGGTGGCGGCGCTGCTGCGGTCGGGGGCCGGCAGCGGCACGACTGTAGTGCCCGTCGGCGGGCGCTCGAAGCTGGGCTGGTGCCCGCCTCCGCGCTCCTGCGACGTGGTCCTGGAGACCGCCGGCCTCGACCGGATCGTCGAGCACACCGCGGGC
>JAWWPH010000042.1:0-2936 GCA_033850875.1 Nocardioidaceae bacterium
CATCTGCGCCCAGTCGAGCCGACATCTGCGCCCGCTCGAGCCAAACATCTGCGCCCGGTCGAGCGAGCATTCTCGCCCGGTCGACCGAGCATTTGCGGCCGGTCGAGCGAGCATTTGGGGCCGGTCGACGGGGGGAGACCGTTACCGCCGGTGCAGCAGGACCACGGCTCGGTCGTCGCTCTTCGACCCGACGGTGCTCACCAGCCGCTCCGCGCCGCCTTCGAATCCGTGCTTCACGAGGCGGTCGGCCTCACCGACGAGCTTGTCGATGCCGTAGCTGATGTCGCGCTTGGGGGACTCGACCAGCCCATCGGTGTACACCACCAGCGCGTCGCCGCTCGTCAAGGTGCCGCACACCGTCTCGAACTCGGCAGCCGCGACCAGACCGAGCGCCGGGCCCTGCGTCCAGTGCGGTGTCCAACGGCCGGAGGCGGCGGAGAACGTGATCGCCGGAGGATGGCCCGCAGTGCGGACGGCGTACGCACCCGACCTCAGGTCGACCACCACGTGGACAGCAGTGGCGAACCCCTCGGGCCAGCCCTGCCGCAGCAGGTACGCGTTCGCAGCCGGAAGGAAGTCGTCGTCCGGAACCGCGCCCAGCAGCCCACCGAAGGCGCCGGACAGCAGTAGTGCACGAGTTCCCGCTCCAAGGCCCTTACCGGAGACGTCGACGACCGCGACTTCGAGGCACGCCCCGCCCGAGGTCTGCGCGGCAACGATGAAGTCGCCCGAGAAGGAGGCCCCGCGCGCCGATCGCAGCGCAGCACCGGCGGCCCAGCCGCTCGGGAGCTCCGGCAGGTGACTCTGGCTGGTAAGCCGGTCCCGCAGGTCGATGAGCATCGACTCCCCTCGCGTCGATGCCACGCCGAGCCGCACCCGCCGCACGGCGTGCCAGATCACGATGACGGCCGTTACTCCCACGACGCAGGTCGCCGCCACGCGAAGCCGCGTGAGGCCCGTCTGGCTCGCCGACACGACCAGGCACGCGGTGATCACCGCATCGAGGATGAACAGGCGCCCGATCGACAAGACGTTCATCGCCAGTACCAGTGGCAGCACGTACGAGGTCAGCGGCCACCAGACCGAGAACAGGAAGCTCCCGACCAGCGACAAGATCGCCAGGATCGACAAGACCGCGAGCCAGACGGTCTCGTCCTCACGGAGCAGCCCCCGCGCCCGCCACCGTGCTCGCACTCCCAGCCTGGCGCCGCCGCTCTGCGGCGACCGCTGAGGTGGTGGAGCGGCCATTGATCGAGGGTAGTCTCGCTTCTCGGCGGTGTTCGCCGTACCGCAACAGCGGCCGGCGGCAGGTCAGCGGCGCCGTTGGCAGCGCGGGCACCAGAACAGGTTGCGTCCTTCCAACACCCGCGTCGCGATGGTGCTGCCGCAGACAAGGCAGGGCTGCCCCTGCCGGCGGTAGACGTAGACCTCTCCGCCGTGGTCGTCAACCCGGGGGGCGCGTCCCATCGCCTCGGGTGAGTGCTCCGCCCGTACGGTGTCGATCCTGCCGGTACGCACGCCATACGCCATCAGCTCGACCAGGTCCGCCCACAACGAGTTCCAGCGGCGTTTGCTCACCTTGTTACCCGGCGTGAGCGGGTGCAGCCGGGCACGGAACAGGGACTCCGCGCGGTACACGTTACCCACTCCCGAGAGCACCGACTGGTCCATGAGCAGTGCGCCGATCGGCTTGCTGCTCTTGCGGATCCGGGCGAAGGCACGCTCGGCGTCGGCGTCCGAGCGCAACGGGTCAGGCCCCTGTTTGAGCAGGATCGAGGCCATCGTGTCGTCGTCGATCAGCTCACAGATGATCGCGCCGCGCAGGTCCGCGTACGCCGTGTCGGACTCCAGTCGCAGCCGTACCGCACCCACGGCTGGCGGCGCCGGCGCGGTTCCGACGCGGAAGGAGCCGATCAGCCCGAGGTGTACGTGCACGATCCGGTCGTTGCCGAAGCGGAGGAACAGATGCTTGCCGGCGGACTCGGCAGACTCGAGGATCTCCTTGTCGACCAGGGCGGCGCTTGCGTCGAAGCGGCCTTGCGGGCTGCTCGCGCGCACCACCGTGCCTGCGAAGGCGCCCCTGAGCTCTTCCGCGAGTCGGTAGAGCGTGTGTCCCTCAGGCATCGGTCGACGGTACCTGGCCCGTCTGCTCGTACTCGCGGAGCATCGCGATGCGACGGGAGTGACGCGGCTCGCCGCTGAACGCGGTGGTCAGGAAAACCTCGACGAGCCTGGTGGCGTCGGACAGGGAGTGCATCCGGGCGCCTATCGCGACGACGTTGGCGTCGTTGTGCAGGCGCGACAGCTGCGCGGTCTCCTCTGACCAGGCAAGGGCCGCGCGCACCCCGTCGACCTTGTTGGCCGAGATCTGCTCACCGTTGCCGGACCCACCGAGGACGATGCCCAGACTCCCCGGGTCGTCCACCACGGCTCGAGCCGCACGCAGACAGAACGGCGGGTAGTCGTCTTCGGCGTCGTACTCCCTGGGACCGTGATCGGTCACGTCGTCTCCTCGATCGACGAGCCACCCCACCAGGTGCTCCTTGAGCTCGAGACCGGCGTGGTCGCAGCCGATGTGGACGCGCATGCGGCAATACTGTCAGGTGCCCCAGGCGTTCGCCCACGCGCTGACCTGCTCCACTGCCGCCGTGCTGGCGTCGAACAGCTCCGGGTGCCTGAAGAAGCCGTGCACCATGCCGAGGTAGCGTGACGCGACCGTCGTGACACCGGCAGCGGCCATCGCCGCAGCGAGCGTCTCACCCTCGTCACGAAGCGCGTCGTGCTCGGCGGTGATCAGCAGCGTCGGGGGCAGCCCGCTCAGATCCGCGTCGATCGGCGACAGCTCCGACGGCCCGGTGGGGACGCCGTCCGGCAGGTATCGGCGCCAGTACCAGTCCATCTCGGCGCCCGTGAGCCCGCCTGTCTCGGTGCGGTAC
>JAWWPH010000136.1:0-8080 GCA_033850875.1 Nocardioidaceae bacterium
CCGACGAGATGGTGGCCCAGGTCGACGAGGCCCTGCTCGACGTCGGACGCTGCCAGGAGGGCGACCTGGTGGTCATCGTCGCGGGCAGCCCGCCCGGGATCCCCGGCTCGACCAACGCGCTCCGCATTCACAAGATGGGCGACGCTCGCAACGGCGCCGCCCCCGCGTACCGGGCCATGCGGGAGGACTAGCTAGCGGCGCCGGACCGGTGCCGGGCACCGACCAGGCGGGCGAAGACGACGGTGTTGTCGTCGTAGACGCCGGTCTGCGCGTTCAACCCGCCACAGGTGATCAGCCGCAGGCCGGGGTAGTCGATGTTGCCGTAGACGACGCTCGTCGGGAACGTGCTCTTGGGGTACAGGGACACCCGCGTGACTGTGAACACCGCGACACTGCCGTTCCTGCGGACCACCGTGACCCGGTCGCCGGGTCGTACCTGCTCGAGGGAGTAGAAGACGCCGGGGCTCCCGTCCCAGTGGACGTGGCCGGCGATGACCGCCGGGCCGAGCTGACCCGGCGTCGGAGCGCCGGTGAACCACCCTGCGGGGAATCCGTTGGGCGGCACCTGCAGGGTGTGGTCGGCCTGCAGCCCGAGCGGGATCAGGCCGGAGTCGACGCCGATCGACGGTATGCGCACCCGGACCGGCACCGACCGTCCCATCGGCGACAGCGGTGCACGACGGACCCCAGCCCCGGCCCGGGCCTGGGACGTGGCGGGCCCGCTGGCGGGCCGTGGGTCACCCGTGGCGTGTGCTCTGGGGGATGTCGACGCGCTATGCGCGGAAGGCGGCGCCGACCCGGGGTTGGAGGAGCCGGCACACCCTGCCACCGTGAGCACCGCTGTGATGAGGAGGACACCGGTGCTCAGCAGCCGACGGCACCCGGCCGTGCGCGGGCGGCCTCGCGCCGCCGGGCGCTGCGAAGGCCTTCGTGCTAGCGGTTCGATCTCTGCGCCAGTCGAGCGACGCCGACCACGCAGAGGGTGCCGGCGAGCAGCAGCAGCCCGGCCAGGCCGTAGTGCGCACCGCCGCTGCTGTCTCCGCTGCCGGCCGGTGGCCTGCTGTCACCGGTGCCGACGGGTCCGGACGGTGTGTTGGTCACCTGGGGTCCCGTGGCGGAGGTCGCGGACGTGGCGCCGGTTCCGGTCGTGGTGCCGGTCCCCGTCGCCGTGGTGTGACCCGTACCGGGGCTGGTGGTGTGGCCCGTCCCGGGCGTGGTGGAGGTGCCGTGCGACCCCTGGGTGCTCGGCGGAGCCGGGGACGTGCTGGGCGGGGCCGATGAGGTCGTCGGCGGACCTGACGAGGTGACGGGCGGCGCGCAGGTCGGCCTGGTGATGGTGTCGTGGATCAGCGTCACCGCGCCGGCGTGGTTGGCGCGGGCGCCGGCGAGGAGCCGGCCGTGCACGGTGACGCCGTCCTTCACCGAGATGTCGTCGTGCGCCATGACCGTGCCCACGAAGTCGGTGGTCGCGTTGAACGTCGCGGAGCTGCCGACCTTCCAGAAGACGTTGCAGGCCTGGGCGCCGTTGACCAGCACTACCGAGCTGGACACGGCGGTCGTCAGGGTGCTCGCGGTCTGGAAGATGAAGACCGCGTCGGGGTTGCCCTCGGCGTCCAGGGTCAGCGGCCCGGTGATCTGGAACGTGCCGTCGGCCGAGTTGTACACACCGGACTTCAGCAGCGTGTTGCCGAGCTGGGTGCCCACCTGGGTAGGAGTTCTGTTGGCCGCGTCGGTGTACGCGTTCGTCAGGGCGTCCTGTCCGGCGAAGGCCACTCCGTCGTTGACATGGTTGGCTCCGGTCAGGACGACGCAGTCCGCCGGCCCGGTGCACGGGCCGAACCCGGTCTCCGTCGGCGTCGGCACGCCGGCTCCGACGTCGCCGTTCACCGTCGTCCGATCGGTGTTGGTGAGCCCCGAGCCGGCGAGGAGTGCGAATCGCTGCGCCTTGCCCAGCAGCACGGTCGTCGGGAGCTTGGCCTGCGAACTGCCCTCTGCGCCCGACATCAGTCCTACTGTGAACATCGTCATCAAGCCCGCGACCGACAGGGCCATCACCGCCGCGACGAGCGGTCGTGGTCCGGTTCTGGCGGACCGTTGGAGCTGGTGCCTGGACGAGTACTCGGAATGCGCCACGCTGAGACCCCCAAGGTGAGCATCGACCGGCTTCGCGGTGATGCGACATGCACAGCGATCGACGTTCGAGGGCTCGGGCACGCCGGACGTCTCGGACATCGGTGACTATACGTAGTGTTCAATGACTGTAAGTGCGCGTCTGGACACTGTCAACGAAGCAAGGCCGCGTGTCGCCGGGCGTCGACGGAGCCGACCCCGCGGGCAGGAGCCGGCGGCATTCCCGGCGCGCGGTGCCCTGGGTGGGATTCGAACCCACACTGGACGGGTTTTGAGTCCGTTTCCTCTGCCGGTTGGGA
Source organism: Nocardioidaceae bacterium (assembly GCA_033850875.1). GTDB lineage: Bacteria > Actinomycetota > Actinomycetes > Propionibacteriales > Nocardioidaceae > DASQEH01. Next base: position 2,430 of record JAWWPH010000136.1, read on the forward strand.
TACCAGGGCGCATAACCACGATAACGGTCGCGGAAGGAGGTCGGCGAGAGTCCCTGCACGGCCAGGCGGCGCTCCCCGCCGATAGCCTGGAGGGGTGCGCGCAGGTTCAGACGAGGTCCGCCCCCGCGTCGTTCTCGCCGAGGACGAGGCGCTCATCCGCCTCGACCTGGCGGAGATGCTGACCGAGGAGGGCTACCAGGTCGTCGGTCAGGCCGGCGACGGCGAGCGAGCGGTCGAGCTGGTGGAGGAGCTGCGGCCGGACCTCGTGGTCCTCGACGTCAAGATGCCCAAGGTCGACGGCATCACCGCGGCCGCCCGGATCGCGGAGCTGCGGGTGGCACCGGTCGTCATCTTGACGGCGTTCAGCCAGCGTGAGCTGGTCGAGCGGGCGAAGGAGGCGGGGGCGATGGCCTACGTCGTGAAGCCTTTCGGCAAGGCCGACCTGATCCCGGCGATCGAGATAGCGCGCTCACGTTTCGCCGAGGTGCAGCAGCTCGAGGCCGAGGTGGCGGACCTGACCGACCGGCTGGAGACCCGCAAGCTGGTCGACCGGGCGAAGGGGGTGCTGCAGCGCCGGCTCGGCATCAGCGAGCCCGACGCCTTCCGCTGGATCCAGAAGACGGCGATGGACCTCCGGCGCCCGATGCGGGAGGTCGCCGAGGGCGTCGTGACCTCCGGGCCCGACCTGACCGGCTAAGGCGTTCGAGGGGCTCAGGGTCGCAGGGCGATGACCAAAGCGGTGAGCAGCGGCGCCACGACCAGCGCCGGCAGCAGGTCGGCGACCGGTACCGGCTTCACCTGCAGGAGCCGGAGCGAGACGCCGATCAGCAGCAGCCCGCCCGTCGCCGTGATCGCGACCAGGTGAGCGGGAGGGAGCAGCCCTCCGACCAGGCCGCCGATCAGGGTGAGCGAACCCTGGACGACGGCGACGACCAGGGCCGAGGCGGCGACGCCCCAGCCGAACGACGCCGCGAAGGCGATCGAGGCAAACCCGTCCAGGGTCGCCTTCAAGACCAGCTGGTCAGCCCCGTTGCCGAGGCCGTCCGACAGCGATCCCAGTACGGTCAGCGGCCCGATGCAGAAGAGCAGGGACGCGGCGACGAACCCCTCGACGAACCGACGGCGCTCGGCCGAGCCGGACCCTCCGACCAGCCGCGCCTGCAGCCGCGAGCCGAAGCGCTCCAGCCGGTACTCCACCCCGAGCAGCGAGCCCGCGACACCGCCGATGAGCAGTGACCCCAAGACGATCAGGACCGGCGCGGACGTCCCCACGGCGGAGGCCAGCCGGTGGTCGCGTACCGCGGCGGCCGACAGCGCACCGATGAGGAGCGTGACCAGCCCCAGGCCGTCGGTCACCACGTCGCGGGTGCGCTGCGGCAGTCGGTTCCCGAGGAGCACCCCGATGCTCGAGCCGGCGAGGACCGTCGCGACGTTCACCACTGTGCCGAACCCGCGAAACACCCGTCCCGCCTCCTTTCGTGGGTCGAACCGGCGTCCCTACGGGGCCTGTCGACACTGCGGGACCGGCCCGGGATGGCAGCCTGTCGACGTCCGACGTAGTGTGGGCGTCGCTGTCTGCCGGATGGAGCCTAACGGTCCCTCGGGTGCAGAGGCACCGCCCGCTCGGGGGAGCAACGAGAGGTGAATGCTTATGTCTCGTGGCCCCGTCATCGTGCGTGACGTCGAGGTGGGCGACGCCGAGGCCCTGCAGGCCATCTGGCTGGACTTCGCCGCCGAGCCGGACCGGATCGGCCGGGCGGCAGCCCCGGTCGACCAGATCCGGCGCGCCATCGACAGGCTGCGGAACGAGCCCGCCGAACGGCTCCTGGTAGCGGTCGTCGACGGCGCCCCGGTGGGGGTCGCCCACCTGCGACGGGCCCCGTTGTCGCCGATCCACGACGAGGAGGCGGTTCATGTGGGGTACCTCCATGTGCTCAGCGCTCACCGTCGCCGCGGTATCGGCCGGCAGCTCCTCGACGCCGCCGCCGACTGGGCCGAGGAGCAGGAGTCGACCCACATCGTCGCCTCGGTGGCGGCCACCGCCCGAGACGCCAACCGGTTCCTGGCCCGGCTCGGACTCGGTCAGGTAGCCGTCGTGCGAGCGTCCACCGTGGCTCACCTGCGCAGCAGGCTGCCCGTGGCGGCTCACCGGTCCGCGGCCACCACCGTCGTGGCGGCACGACGGCTGCGGCGCAGCTCGCGCCGGGCCGCGTGGCAGACCCCCGCGCTCAGGGCGTCGTCCCGCCTCGGTCGCTGACGTCGCCGGCGCGCCGGGCGACGAGATTGCACGTGATGCGCGCCGTGCAGACCCGCCGGCCCTCCTCGTCGCTGATGACCACCTCGTAGCACGCGACGCTGCGTCCCAGGTGGAGCGGCGTGGCGACGCCGACGACCGTCCCGCTGGCGACGGCGCGGTGATGGGTGGCGTTGACGTCGACGCCGACTGCCACCGCGTCGGGAGAAGCGTACAGGTTGGCACCGATCGAGCCGAGGCCCTCGGCGAGCACGCACGAGGCGCCGCCGTGCAGCAGGCCGAACGGCTGCCGGTTGCCCTCGACGGGCATCGTCGCGACGACCCGGTGGGCGCTGGCCTCGGTGACCGCGATACCCATCCGCTCGTGGATGGTGGCCCCTGCGTAGGGCCAGTCGTCCATCGCCGGATCGAGCTGCGTCATCTGGTCTCCCGGATCAGTAGTGTCGTCGCCCAAGACTAGAGTTTCTGCGTGGCCGACCTCGACAGCCCAGCCGACGCCCGACCGCGGCTGCTGCTGCTCGACGGTCACTCGCTCGCGTATCGCGCCTTCTTCGCCCTCCCGGTGGAGAACTTCTCCACGACGACCGGCCAGCACACCAACGCCGTCTACGGGTTCACGTCGATGCTCATCAACGTGCTCCGCGACGAGAGCCCTACCCACCTCGCGGTCGCCTTCGACGTGTCCCGCAACACCTTCCGGGCGGCCGAGTACTCCGAGTACAAGGCGAACCGGTCGGCGAGCCCGACAGAGTTCAACGGGCAGGTCTCCCTCGTCAAGGAGGTGCTCGCGGCGCTCCGGGTGGCCACCGTCGACAAGGACGGCTTCGAGGCCGACGACGTGATCGCGACCCTGGCGACCCAGGCGGAGGCGGCCGGCTTCGACGTCCTCATCTGCTCCGGTGACCGCGACGTGTTCCAGCTCGTGTCGGACCGGGTCACGGTGCTGTACCCGCGCAAGGGGGTCTCCGATCTGGCTCGGATGACGCCTCAGGCGGTGGAGGAGCGCTACGGCGTCCAGCCCGCGAGCTACCCCGACCTCGCCGCCATGGTGGGAGAGTCCAGCGACAACCTGCCCGGTGTCCCCGGAGTCGGCCCGAAGACGGCGGCCAAGTGGATCGCCCAGTTCGGCTCCCTCGACGAGATCGTCGCCCGGGTCGACCAGATCACGGGCAAGGCCGGTGACTCGCTCCGGGTCCATCTCGCCGACGTCATCCGCAACCGGCGTATCAATGAGCTCGTTCGCGACCTGCAGCTGCCCGTAGCGGTCGACGACCTCGCCTCGCAGGCCTGGGACAGGGACGAGGTCCACACGATCTTCGACGGGCTGGAGTTCCGGGTGCTCCGCGACCGTCTGTTCGCGACGCTGAAGGCCGACGAGCCCGAGATCCAGCCGGGAGCCAGCATCGACACCACGCGGCTCGGCCCGGGGGAGGTGGCCGCGTGGCTCGCCGAGCACGCCGCGGGCGACACCCTGACCGGTGTCGTCGTCGAAGGGCGCTGGGGCAGTGGCACGGGGCAGGTCGACGCGGTGGCGCTCGGCGTCGCGACGGCACAGACCGCCTGGATCGACGCCGTCGACATCGCCGCCGACGACGAGGTCGTGCTGGCCGCCTGGCTCGCCGACCCCGACCGGCCGAAGGCCCTGCACGACGCCAAGGGCCCGATGCTGGCGCTGGCGGCCAGGGGCTGGCCGCTGTCGGGCCTGCGGGCCGACACGGCGCTGTCGGCGTACCTGTCACACCCCGACCAGCGCTCCTACGACCTCGCCGACCTCACGCTCCGCTACCTGCACCGTGAGCTCAAGGGTGGGGAGGCCCCTACCGACCAGCTCTCGTTCGACCTCGACGGCGACTCCACCACCTCGGAGCAGTCGATGCGCGAGGCCCATGCGGTGGTCGACCTCGCCGGCGCTCTCGAGACCGAACTGGCGACGCGCGGCGGCTCCAAGCTGCTCGCCGAGGTCGAGCTCCCACTGGTAGCGGTCCTCGCCCGGATGGAGCAGTTCGGCATCGCCGTCGACATCGACCACCTGACGTCGCTTGAGGCGCAGTTCGCCGGGCGGGTCAAGCAGGCCGCGGACGAGGCGTACGCCGTGATCGGCAAGCCGATCAACCTCGGGTCTCCCAAGCAGCTGCAGACCGTGCTGTTCGACGAGCTCGCGATGCCGAAGACCAAGCGCACCAAGACCGGCTACACCACCGACGCCGAAGCGCTGCAGGTGCTGTTCGACAAGACCGGGCACCCGTTCCTGCAGCACCTCCTCGTGCACCGTGACGCCACCCGGCTGCGGCAGACCGTCGAAGGGCTGCTGAAGACCGTCGCCGACGACGGCCGGATCCACACGACGTTCAACCAGATGATCGCCGCCACGGGGCGGTTGTCGTCGACCGAGCCCAACCTGCAGAACATCCCCATCCGCACCGAGGAAGGCCGGCGGATCAGGGAGGCGTTCATCGTCGACGAGGGCAGCGACTTCCTGCTCACCGCCGACTACAGCCAGATCGAGATGCGCATCATGGCCGACGTCTCCGAGGACAGCGGCCTGATCGCCGCGTTCAAGTCCGGTGAGGACTTCCACTCGGTGACGGCGTCGCGCGTCTTCGACGTCGACCCCAAGTCGGTGACCGGTGCGCAGCGCTCCAAGATCAAGGCGATGAACTACGGCCTCGCCTACGGCCTGTCCGCCTATGGCCTGGGCCAGCAGCTGCGCATCGAGCCGTCCGAGGCCCGCAACCTGATGGACGAGTACTTCGAGCGCTTCGGCGGTGTGCGTGCCTACCTGCACGGCGTGGTCGACGAGGCACGGCGGACCGGGTTCACCGAGACCCTGCTGGGTCGGCGGCGCTACCTGCCCGACCTCACGAGCGACAACCGGCAGCGGCGGGAGATGGCCGAGCGGATGGCCCTCAACGCACCCATCCAGGGCTCCGCCGCCGACATCATCAAGGTGGCGATGCTGCGCGTCGACGCGGCCCTGATCCACGAGGGCCTCGCGTCGAGGATGCTTCTCCAGGTCCACGACGAGCTCGTCTTCGAGGTGGCGCACGGTGAGCGCGAGGTGCTCGAGGCGCTGGTGCGCCGGGAGATGGCCGCCGCGGCAGACCTCGCCGTGCCGCTCGAGGTGTCGGTAGGGGTGGGGCGGACCTGGCACGAGGCGGGGCACTGAGGCGGCGACGTCCGCCGATAGCGTCGGGCTCGTGGACACGCCCCCGGCCGCCTTCCGCGACGTCAGCGACGCCGAGGCACAGCGCGCAAACCGCCGGGACTGGGACGCCGAGGCCGACGACTACCAGCGTGAGCACGGCGAGTTCCTCACCGACGCCGGCTTCGTCTGGTCGCCCGAGGGGCTGAACGAGGCCGACGTCCACCTCCTGGGCGAGGTCGCCTCCCGGCGTGT
>JAWWPH010000150.1:0-4446 GCA_033850875.1 Nocardioidaceae bacterium
GACGAAGTACAGCTCGCCGTCGACGCGCTGGACACCGGGCAGGATGGCGGTGATCACCCGCCGCTCCGCCGCGGCTATCGCGGCATCGACGCCGGTGTAGCACGACAGCTCGCGCAGCGTGACCGACGTCGGCGGCAGCATCTCCATGTGCCCCGCCTCCACCCCGGCCAGCGCCTCCGACGGGCGCATCCACGTGACGTGGTCGGCCTCGCCGGACACGTCGCGGGTACGCTGCCCGACCGGCATCGCGGCGAGGAAGAACCTCGTGTCGTAGCGCCGCGGCTCGAACTCGGGGGTGATCCAGTGCGCCCACGCGGCCAGCAGGTCGGTACGGAGCACGAGCCCACGACGCAGGAGGAAGTCGCTGAACGCCAGCCGCCGCTCGACGAGAGCACCACGGTCCCGCTCCCAGTCGTCGCCCGTGGTGTCCGCGACCACGGTCCGAACCGTGGATCCCGCCAGCAGCACCCCCGACTCCTCGAACGTCTCGCGGGTCGCCGCGCAGACGAGGGCCCTGGCCTCAGCCGGCGTGCAGGCCAGCCTGTCGCCCCACTGCTCGGGCGTCGGCCCGGCCCACGCCACAGCCGTGTCGAAGTCCCGCGGGTCGACCGTGCCGCCCGGGAAGGCGTACATGCCTGCGGCGAACGCCATCTGACGGTGGCGCCGGAGCAGGTACACCTCGGGGCCGGCCGGCCCCTCTCGCAGCAGCACCACGGTGGCCGAGCTCTTGGCCGGGACCGGCTCACGCGGGCCCGACAGGTACGCCGCGACGTGCGCCTGCAGCTCAGGCGGTACCCGGTCGGCCCCGACCGGACTCCGCGAGCGGCCTGGCGCCGGCTCCCCCACGCTCAGGAGACTTCGACGACGAGCTCGACCTCGACCGGCGCGTCGAGCGGGAGGACGGCGACCCCGACCGCGGACCGCGCGTGGCTGCCGGCGTCGGCGAACACCTGCCCGATCAGCTCGCTCGCGCCGTTGGCCACCCCGGCCTGGCCGGTGAAGTCAGGGGCGCTGGCGACGAACGCCACCACCTTGACCACGCGCACCACCGCGGAGAGCTCGCCGACGACGGAGCGGATCGCCGCGAGTGCGTTCAGGGCGCACTGCTGCGCGCAGGCGTACGCCTCCTCGGGGCTCACACCGGCCCCGACCTTGCCGGTCGTGATCAGCTCGCCGCTGCGCATCGGCAGCTGCCCGGACGTGTAGATGTGGTTGCCGGTGCGCACGGCGGGCACGTAGGCCGCCACCGGCTTGGCCACCTCGGGAACCGAGAGACCTAGCTCGGTGAGTCGTTCCTCGGGCGACGGCATTCAGGCCTCCTTCGCCCGCTTGAAGTACGCGACCAGACTCTCGGGGTTGAGCCCGGGCACGACCTGGACGAGCTCCCAGCCGTCCTCGCCCATGTTGTCGAGGATCTGCTTGGTCGCGTGCACGAGGACGGGCACGGTGATGTACTCCCATTTCGTCATGCAGGCGACTCTAACGCCGTTCGCGTGCTCCCCTGGACCGCCGGCGGCCGGTAGCGTCGCAGCGTGGACCCGCGTGAGGTGATGACCCGCGCGGCCGAGGCCCCTGACGCCGTACTCCGGTACGCCGGCCACCCCGACGCCGTGGTCGACGTGTTCCTGCCCGTGGGCCTGGGCAGACCCGACCGTCCCTCGCCGCTCGTGCTGTTCGTCCACGGCGGGTTCTGGCGTGAGGAGTACGACCGGATGCACGTACGCCCGCTGGCCGACGCACTGCGCCGGCGCGGGTTCGTCGTGGCGGTGCCGGAGTACCGCCGGGTCGGCGGTGCGGGTGGGTGGCCCCAGACGGCGGACGACGTGAATGCGGCGCTCGCAGCGGTACCGGGGATGCTCGGTGACGTCGCACCGGGGTACGTCGATCCGGCTGCCCTCCCGGTCCTGGCCGGCCACTCGGCGGGTGGGCACCTCGCGCTGTGGGCGGGATTGCGCGCCGGCAGCCGGCGGGTGGCCGCCATCGTGGCGCTGGCCCCGGTCACCGACCTCGGGTACGCCGCCCGGGTACGGATGGGCGACGGGGCGGTACTGGAGCTCCTCGGCGGCGAGCGGCGCGACCTGCCCGACCGGTACGCGGACGCCGATGTCGTGTCGATGCTCCCGTCGGCCGGCGTCCCCGTGACGGTCATCCAGGGCGACGCCGACATGCAGGTGCCCGCGGAGATGAACAGGAGTGTGGCCGCCCGAAACGCGGGTCCGGGGGTGCGCTACCTCGAGCTGGCCGGCGTGGACCACTTCGCGTTGATCGACCCGCTGTCGCCGGTGTTCGAGTCCATCCTGCTGCCCGCCCTGGAGAGGGCGGCCGGCTCCGGCTGAGCGCTCAGCTCGGCGGCGCCACGCTCGTCGACGTGCTGGCGGGCGGCCCGGCCGACTGTGGTGTGGCCGATGCGCTCGGAGGCGGCGCCGTGCCGGACCCGCTCGACGAGCTGGAGGTCTGCACCAGGCTCCGCTTGAAGTGCTGGATACGCAGCCCCTGCGCGTTGAGCGCGGAGGTCGTCGAGACCCCCACGGTCGGATCCGTAGCGATGTCCTGGAGTGCCCCCGCGTCGAGCGGGCTCTGTGCGGAGTTCACGACCGTCTCGACGACGATCACGAACGCGTCGTCTCGCAGGATGCCCACCGCGATCACGTGGGGACCGGAGAACACCCCTGACGCACTCGGCGCCTTCCCGTGCGCGTCGGTCTGGAGCACCACGCGCCTCGTCCCGTCGGAGAGCCGCGTCTGGGTGCACGTGCCAGGCGCCTGGCTCGAGCAGTCGACGCTGCGCCTCCACATGTCCACGTGGGGCGATGCCACCACCTGCAGGTCCACCTTGACGCCGGTCCGGGTGCGGTATCCCAGCTCCGCCGTGATGCTGTCGCGCATCTCGGTCTCGCTTCCGTCGTGCCCCTGGGTCGTCCCGCCGACCCCGATAAGGGTTCCGAGCCCCGACGTGTGCGCCATCACCGCCGCGGCGAGCCCACGCGGTGTAGCGGGCTCGAGCTGGACGAGCCTGCCCTTGTCGTTGGATGCGGGACCCTGGGAGTCGAAGAGATGTCCGATGGCGCCGGTGGCCGTCAGGGCGCCGACGACGACGGCCGATGCGGCGAGCAGACCGACGGCGCCCTGCAGCCGGCGCGTACGGCGCATCCCCCTGCCCGCCGCCAGGCCGCCTCCCACCAGCGACACGACGTCGGGGCTGGTGCCTCCCACCGCCGCGTCGAAGCGCTCCTTCACCAAAACCTCGTTCGCATCCATCTGATCCCCCGTGCCGCCTGTCGATGCCGCGTCGAAGTTGCTCATGAGCTCGCCGTCCTGGAGTCGGAGCTGTCATCGGACAGCTCGGTTCTCAGCCGCGCGAGCGCCCGCGACGCCCGGGTCCGGACCGCACCCTCGCTCATCTTCACGTCGCGGGCCGTCTCGGTGACCGAACGGTCCTCCCAGTACCTGAGGACCACGATGGCCCGGTCGACCGGCTCGAGCGTGCGCAGGGCCGCGAACAGCTCCAGGCGAGCCCCTGCGTCAGCGCCGGGGCCGACGTGCGCGAGGTCGCCGACATCCATGGTCGGGGTCTCTGCGTTGCGACGCACCCGCTTGTACGACAGGAAGGTCTTCGTCAGCGTGCCGCGCGCGTACGCCTCCGGCGCGTCCGCCCGCTCAACCCGGGGCCACGCGACGTAGAGCTTCCCCAGCGTGGTCTGGACGAGGTCCTCGGCCAGGTGCCAGTCGCCGCACATCAGCAGGGCGGACCGGAAGAGTCGCGGTGCGACGGCGGCTGCGAACTCGCTGAACGCGTCCTCGCGGCTCGCCGCCCGGCTCATCGCGTCGGCTTTCGTTGTCCCATGTGCAGTTGACGCGCGAGGGCGGCCGTTTGGTTACGGTACCGACGACCGGCTGCACTTCCAGGGACGGGCGAGCAGGGGCCTGTCACGCGGCGAGGTCTGGCTCCGTCTTGGCCCGAACCTCGTCGAGGCCCACACCGGGGGCAACCTCGACCAGCCTGAGGCCGGACTCCGACACGTCGATGACGCCGAGGTCGGTGATGATGCGCTGCACCACGCCGAGGCCGGTGTACGGCAGGCTGCATTCCTTGACGATCTTGTACGAGCCGTCGCGGGCGACGTGCTCCATCAGCACGATGACGCGCTTGGCGCCGTGGACGAGGTCCATGGCCCCGCCCATCCCCTTGACCATCTTGCCGGGGATCATCCAGTTGGCGATGTCTCCCTTCGCCGACACCTGCATCGCCCCGAGGATCGCCGCGTCGACCTTTCCGCCACGGATCATGCCGAAGGAGAGCGCGGAGTCGAAGAATGCCGCGCCCGGCCGCAGGGTGACGGTCTCCTTGCCGGCGTTGATCAGGTCGGGGTCCTCCTGCCCCTCGTACGGGTACGGGCCGACACCGAGGATCCCGTTCTCCGATTGCAGCACGATCTCGACGTCGTC
>JAWWPH010000193.1:0-7794 GCA_033850875.1 Nocardioidaceae bacterium
CGAGCTCGACGTGACGTCGCCATCTCCCGGTCACGGTCCGCCAGCTCGGGCGCAAGTGCGCGGACGAGAACCGGTCCTGCAGGACTCCCGAGGTCACCGGAGCGGGCTGCGCGGTGTCGGACGCGCCTCGCCCGGCGCGGACGAGCGGCCAGCCGTGGATCCAGTCGAGCCGGTCGACGAGCATCGGCCGCCGGTTGATGGTCGGCTCGAGGTAGGGGTTGGACCGCGGGATGGCGTGGTACACGAACACGTCCTGGCCGGAGTCGTCTGTCACCACGGCGTTGTGGCCGGTACCGATCCAGCGGTTGCCGTGCGGGGCGATGACCTGCGTGCCGCCGACTCGCGAGGTGTCGAGCGAGACGCCGTCCTTGTCGACGAAGGGTCCATCGGGTGCCCGGGAACGGCCGGCGAACACGGTGTAGCCCGTCACGGGGCCGGCGCAGCAGTTCGTCGACGAGGCGAACGCGTAGTACCAGCCCCCGTGTGAGACGACGTAGATGCCCTCGTAGCGGTTGTCGATGAGGATCTGCTTCGGCACGCCGACGGTACGCAGACCGTCGCCGCTGAGCCGCGTCACGAAGCCGCCACCGTTGAACGACGACCAGTACAGCCAGTGCCGGCCTTGGCGGTCGGTGAAGCCTGCCGGGTCGATCGTGCCGAGGAACGACCCGTTGCCCGGACGCGGGGCCACGAGCGGGCCCCCCGAGTCGGTCCACGGCCCGACCGGCGTGGGCGCGGTCGCGACGCCGATGGCCGAGTCGACCGTACCGGGGACGGCCGTCGTGTCCGTCGCCACGTAGTAGAGGACATACCGTCCGTCGAGATACCTGATGTCAGGCGCCCACAGCCCGGCGGTATCGGAGATCCAGGACGGCCGAGCACCGGGGAACACCTCGCCCACGCGGGTCCACCGCACGAGGTCTCTCGAGCGCAGGATCGGTATCTGCGGGACCGGGCCTCCGGCTCTCACCGGATCGGAGGTCGCGTAGGCGTACCAGAACCCGTCCTTGCCGAGGATGACACTTGGGTCGGGGAAGCTGGGCGCGTCGGGAGTGCTCACCGGGTTGACGTAGTGGTCGACGTGCGGCGCGGACACCGAGGCCGGGTTCGAGCCGCCCGTCGTCGCGGCCGTCCGCTGCCCGCCGGCCGCAACGAGTGCCAGCGGTACCACTACTGCGACGGACAGCGCACGACGGAGTGCGGCTTGCCTCATGGGATCTCCTCCTCGAGGTGGCGGTGCCGGCGTGACCACGTGACCACCGTGACCACGGATTGGTACCCGGCCCGCTGGCCGGCCGGGTACCCGCCTGCAGGTCGCAGTCAGTGAGCACGTAACCACACGCGCGCGCTCATGGAAAGCGCACGGGCCGGCGACTCCGCAGAAAGTTGCATAACATGCACTTTTGCGCGACCTGCAACACCACCGTACCCTTGTGTCGATGCCACCCGACGACACCAGTGGGCGCCGTGAGCGCAAGAAGAACGCGGTCCGCACCGCACTGCGGTCGTCGGCTGTGCGGCTGGTGGGCGAGAAAGGCCTCGACGCCGTGACCATCGAGGACATCACCGAGGCGGCCGACGTCTCGCTGCGCACCTTCTTCAACTACTTCGCCTCCAAAGAAGAGGCGCTCACGGCTCCGGACCCGGAGCGGCTGGCGCGGCTGCGTCTGGAGCTGCTCTCCCGACCGGCACAGGAACCCGCCCTGGTGGCACTGCGCGAGGTGCTGGTCGCCGACGCCACCGAGCTGGGCGAGCGCCGCGACGAGTGGCTGCGCCAGCTGTCGGTGTGCAAGCGCGATCCCCGCCTGCTGGTCGCGCTGGCCGGGAGCTGGACCGTCCTGGAGCGCGAGCTGGCGGCGGCCCTCGCCGACCGGCTGGGGTCGGCGGACGACGACCTCCAGGCCCAGGTCGCGGCCGCCGTCGCCGTCGGCGCGCTTCGCGTCGCCGTGCGCCGGTGGAGGAACGAGAGCTCCGTTCCGCTGGCGGAGGTCGTACGGGCGGGCTTCGATGCCCTCGACGACGTCCGTCATCTCTCCCGGCCGCCCGCCCGCGCTCGGTCCAGCTTGCCGGCAGGCAGCCGTGCAGCCGGTCGGTCCCGCGTGGCCGCCCGGTCGATCGCGCCGGCACCTACCCGAACCGACTCCAGACCAGAGAGATAGCTGACATGGCCCTCACCCGCGTGCCGCCGGCACCCGGCCCCGACTCCCGCCGCGCCCGTGCCCGGGCCGACGTCGCGAGCCCCCACTACAAGTGGGTCGTGCTCTCGAACACCACCCTCGGCGTGCTGATCGCGACCATCAACTCGTCGATCCTGCTCATCGCCCTCCCCGACATCTTCCGCGGGGTCGGCATCGACCCCCTGGCGCCGGGCAACACCAGCCTGCTGCTGTGGCTGATCATGGGCTACATGCTGGTGACCGCCGTCCTGGTGGTCACCTTCGGCCGGCTCGGCGACATGTACGGCCGGGTTCGCATGTACAACGCGGGCTTCGCGGTGTTCACCGCCTTCTCGATCCTGCTGTCGTTGACGTGGATGCACGGTACCGGGGCAGTGGTCTGGCTGATCGTGATGCGACTGGCGCAGGGCGTCGGTGGTGCGATGCTGATGGCGAACTCCAACGCGATCCTGACCGACACCTTCCCGGTCCAGCAGCGCGGGCTGGCCCTCGGGCTCAACCAGGTGTCGGCCATCGCCGGGTCGTTCCTCGGGCTCATCCTCGGTGGTCTGCTCGGTCCGGTCGAGTGGCACCTGGTGTTCTTGGTGTCGGTGCCGTTCGGCGTGTTCGGTACCTACTGGGCGTACCGCAAGCTGCACGACACCGGCATCCGGCAGCCCGCCCGGCTGGACTGGTGGGGCAACCTGACCTTCGGTACCGGCCTGGTCGCCGTACTGGTCGCCATCACCTACGGGATCCAGCCCTACGGGACCCACGTAATGGGGTGGACCAACCCGTGGGTGCTGGCCGCGCTGGCCGTCGGCGTCGTTCTGCTCACGATCTTCTGTGTGGTGGAGACGCGGGTGGAGGACCCGATGCTGCGGCTCGACCTCTTCCGGGTTCGCGCCTTCACCGCCGGCAACCTGGCCTCGCTGCTCGCGTCACTCGGCCGCGGCGGGCTGATGTTCGTGCTGATCATCTGGCTGCAGGGCATCTGGCTGCCACGCCACGGGTACGACTTCGCGTCCACACCGCTGTGGGCGGGGATCTACATGCTGCCGTTGACGCTGGGCTTCCTGGTCGCCGGACCGGCGTCCGGATGGCTCTCCGACCACTTCGGGGCGCGCCCCTTCGCCACCGGCGGGATGGTGATCGCGGCTGCCAGCTTCGGCTGGCTCGAGTCCATGCCGGTGAACTTCTCGTACCCGCAGTTCGCGGCGGCGCTGCTGCTCAACGGGATCGGGATGGGGCTGTTCGCGGCACCGAACCGCACCGGGATCATGAACGCGCTGCCTCCCAACCAGCGAGGTGTCGGCGCCGGCATGAGCGCGACCTTCCAGAACTCCGCCATGGTGCTGTCGATCGGTATCTTCTTCTCGCTCATGATCACCGGGCTGGCCACGAGCCTCCCCCACGCGCTCACCAGTGGGCTCACGGCACAGGGCGTCACCGCCCCCGACGCGAGCCGGGTCGCCGGCCTACCGCCGGTCTCGGTGCTCTTCGCGTCGCTGCTCGGCTACAACCCCATCCAGACCCTGCTCGGCAACGGCACGCTCGCGCACCTCTCGAGCGCCCATGCCCACCACCTCACCGGCCACAGCTTCTTCCCCGCTCTGATCTCGGCCCCGTTCTCGGACGGGCTGCGGATCGCGTTCGACTTCGCGATCGCCGCCTGTCTGGTCGCGGCGGTGGCGTCGTGGCTGCGGGGCGCCAAGTATGTCCACAGCGACGGCGACGACGACTAGGAGACGACGGTGAGAGACGCCCTGCAGGCCGGCACGGTCACGCTGACGGGTCACGGAGGTGACGCGATCGAGGCGTACGCCGCCCATCGGCTCGACGCTCGGCCCACGAGTGGCGTCGTGGTGATCCACCACATGCCCGGCTTCGACGACGAGACGAAGGAGATCACGCGCCGGTTCGCGGCCTGGGGCTACTCGGCGGTGTGCCCCAACCTGCACCACCGCGAGGCACCCGGCGCGGCTCCCGACGATGCAGCGGCTGCGAGCCGGGCGGCCGGCGGAGTGCCCGACGACCGCTTCCTGGGCGACGTCTCCGGTGCTCTCGACTACCTCCGGTCGCTGGAGAACAGTACCGGCAAGGTGGGAGTCATCGGCTTCTGCTCGGGTGGGCGCCAGTCGGTCCTCGCGGCCTGCAACCTCGCTATCGACGCCGCCGTCGACTGCTACGGCGCATTCGTGCTGACTCGTCCTCCCGAGGGACTGTCCGTCTCGGTTGCTCCACTCACCGATCAGCTGTCCGACCTCGGCTGCCCGCTGCTCGGGCTGTTCGGGCGCGACGACAGCCACCCGTCGCCCGACGAGGTGGCCGAGCTCGACCGGCTGCTGACCGAACGCGGCAAGGAGCACGAGTTCCACTCCTTCGAGGGCGCCGGTCACGGCTTCTTCGCGGTCAACCGGCCCGGTTACCGGGTCGAGGCGGCACAGGAGGGCTGGGAGCTCGTCCGCGACTTCTTCGGGCGCCACCTCGGCGTCCAGGCGTCCTGATCGGAGACCACAGATGTGCACGTACACCACCGAGCACCGAGAAGCCCGGGGCAGCGGCAAGGGACCCGATGGGTGGTTCCGGCTCGAGACGGCCACGGTCTACTACGACCACCCGGTCCACGCGATGGCCGAGCACACGCTGAACATCGACCTGGCGGCTCCGTCGCGTGGCCCCCGGGCACGAGTCGCGGTCGAGCTGACGGCGGAGTCCGCACTCGAGCTCGCCGACGCCATCGTGAGCGCTCTCTCGGCGGTACCACCGGAGCTCACCCGGCTGCCGGCCGACCGCCTTGCGTCGGCGCGAGAGGTGGTTGCGACGAGCCAGCCGGCCGATCCGACCCGGCTCGCGGCCGGATGATCCTGTGGCGTCGCTGAGTAAATCGGCGATGTCTCGGAGAAGCGGCGCACGAGGTGTCACCCTCGCCTCATGTCCTCACGCGTCAGCCGCTGGCTCGCACCGGGCCGGCATCCGGTCAGCGTTCCCGAGATCACGATCTACTTCTGGGTGCTCAAGGCACTGTCGACGGCGATGGGCGAGTCGACGTCGGACTACCTCGTGCACGCGATGGCGCCCGTGCTGGCGGTGCTGCTGGGATTCGTCGCGTTCCTCACCGCGCTCACCCTGCAGTTCTCGATGCGCAGGTACCTGGCCTGGACGTACTGGCTGGCGGTCGTGATGGTAGGCGTGTTCGGCACGATGGCCGCAGACGTGCTGCACGTGGGGTTCGGCGTGCCGTACGTCGTGTCGAGCGTCTTCTACGCGGTCGTCCTTGCGGTCGTCTTCGTCGCCTGGCAGCGGACCGAGCGCACGCTCTCGATTCACAGCGTCGACAACCCGCGGCGGGAGGCGTTCTACTGGGCCGCGGTGGTGGCGACGTTCGCGCTGGGGACGGCCGCGGGCGACATGGTGGCGAACACGTTCCACCTCGGGTACTTCTTCGCAGCCGTCCTCTTCGCCGCGGTCATCGCCGTACCGGCGTTCGGGTACTTCCGGCTCGGGTGGAACCCGATCTTCGCCTTCTGGTTCGCGTACGTGGTGACCCGGCCGCTCGGCGCGTCGGTCGCCGACTGGCTCGGCAAGCCGACGAGCGCCCGCGGGCTCGGCTGGGGCAACGGCAACGTGGCGTTGGGCCTGTCGGTGCTCATCGTGCTCGTGGTGGCGTACCTGGCGACCACTCGGAAGGACACCGAGCTGGTCTCCGAGCCGGCCTGACCCGAACCGTTCAGCCGTCCGACCCTGCCCACAACGACAGCCGGGTCGATCGCCGCCGCGTCAGTACTCGAACCGCCCGTCGACCCGGCGAGGGATTCCCAACGGGTTGGCCTCCTGCAGCGGCTCAGGCAGCAGGGCGTCGGGCATGGTCTGGTAGGCGACCGGGCGCAGGAAACGCCGGATCGCCGTCGTACCGACGGACGTGTGCAGCGACGTCGATGCCGGGTACGGACCCCCGTGCTGCTGCGCCCACGAGACCGCGACTCCGGTGGGCCACCCGCCGTACAGCACCCGGCCGGACAGCTGCGCCATCTGGTCGAGCAGCCCGCGCACGTCCTCGCCGTCCTCGGCGTGGAGCGTGGTGGTGAGGGAGCCGGGAGCTGCCCGCAAGGCCTCGCGGACCCGGTCGAGCGTGTCGTAGCGGACGAGCAGGGTGACCGGGCCGAAGACCTCGTCGAGCAGGACTTCAGGATCCTCGAGCACCGCGTCGACGGTCGTGCTCAGCACGATCGGGCCTGGAACCTCGGCACCCTCGCCGACGTCGCCCGGCTCGCCCGCGACCACGTCTACCGCTGTCACCCGGGTGACCTCCGCAAGCCGGTCACGGAAACCCGAAGCGATCCGGTCGTTGAGCATGTGGAACTGCCGGGCCTCCACCCGCGCAGCGAGCGCCGCGTCGAGCCGAGAGTCGGCCGGGACGAACACGACGCCGGGCTTGGTGCAGAACTGGCCGGCGCCCATCGTGAACGACGCCGCCAGGCCCTCGGCCACGTCGTCGGTACGAGCGCTGGCCGCCCCGGGCGTCACCACCACGGGATTGAGGCTGCCCAGCTCCCCGTAGAACGGGATCGGTCGCTCGCGCCGGCCCGCGGCGTCGAAGAGCGAGCGCCCACCCCGCACCGAGCCGGTGAAGCCGACGGCCATGATGCGCGGATCCTCGACCAGCGCGACGCCGGCGTCCCTTCCCTCGACCATGCCGAGGATCCCCCGCGGCGCACCCGCACGCGACAGGGCGGCGTGAGCCAGCTCGCTGACCCGACGCGACAGCTCGGGATGCCCCTCGTGCGCCTTGACCACGAGGCTGTTGCCGGCCGCCAGGGCCGACGCGGTGTCCCCACCGAGCACCGAGAAGGCGAACGGGAAGTTGCTGGCGGCGAAGACGCCGACCGGGCCGAGGGGGACGAGCATCCTGCGCAGGTCGGGGATGGGGGGCGTCGCGTCGTCGTTGCGGTGGTCGACCATCGCCTCGACGAAGCTGCCCTCCCGCACGACGTGGGCGAACAGGCGCAGCTGGGCACTGGTCCTCGCCAGCTCGCCGCTCAGCCGGGTCCCGCCCAGGGAGGTCTCCGCATCGGCGAGCGGGACGAGCTCGTCGGAGTTCGCGTCGAGCTCGTCGGCCAGAGACTCGAGCCAGCGGGCCCGTTGCTCGTACGGCGCCGCGGACACGGCGGGCTGGGCGTCGGCCGCTGCGGCGACCGCCTCCTCCACGGTCGTCGACGCTGCGGACGGGCGGGGCGGGGTCGAGGTGGAGGTCATGGGCGGGACGGCTCCTTCGGTCGGCGGTCAGGGTCGCGATGCGTGTCGGGATCAGGCTGGGCTCGGACGCGACGAGCCGATGAGGATGGCCGCGTCGGCGGTGATACGGGTCAGGTGGGCCGCCGCTGCGCGCCGGGCCGCGTCGGCGTCGCCGTCGATGATCGCAGCGGCGATCGACCGGTGCTCCTGCAGCGTGTTGTCCTGCGTGGCGAGATAGCCGATCGGCTCGCGGTACACGTCACGGAGCACCCGGTTGATGGGCTGGATGAAGGTCGAGATGAACGGGTTCTGCGTCGCCTCGGCGATGGCCAGATGGAAGGCGAGATCCGCGTCGAGCCAGGCGCCGTAGTCGTCGCGGTGCTCGATCGCGGTCTCGAGCAGG
>JAWWPH010000198.1:0-5422 GCA_033850875.1 Nocardioidaceae bacterium
CTCGACCACGAGACGCTGAAGCGGACCCCCAAGGACTCCGCGCTCTGGTACCGCGAGGTGGTCCGCACCAACGCGGTCGAGATCGCCGGCGAGACCGTCCCGGCACTCTGAGACGATCGCCGACCCCACCTTGATCGCGTCTCGCAGGCAAGAGGTTCGCGAGGGCAGCAGCGATCGTGGCTCGCGACCCCCGGCTGCCGGGGACCGGGCCGTGGCCGCGGGCTAGCGTGGGGCGCTGACACTGCTACCGCGGAGGAGACGCTGATGAAGATCGGCCTGCACATCTCGGACTTCACCTGGCCAGGAGGCCCGCCACAGCTGGCGTCCAACCTGGGTTCGATCGTCACGGCCGCGGAGGATGCCGGCCTGGCTCGGGTCAGCGTGATGGACCACGTGTGGCAGATCGGCGTCATCGGCCCCCCGGAGCACGAGATGCTCGAGGCATACACGACCCTCGGCTATCTGGCGGCCAGGACGTCCCGCGTCGAGCTGGTGGCGTGGGTGACGGCCGTCGTGTACCGCGAGCCGGGGCTGCTCGCGAAGATGGTGAGCACCCTCGACGTCTTGTCGGGAGGACGCGCGTGGCTCGGGATCGGAGCAGCGTGGAACGACGCCGAGTCGCGCGGGATCGGCTTGCCCTTCCCGCCGACGGCGGAGCGGTTCGAGCGGCTGGAAGAGGCACTGCAGATCTGCCTGCAGATGTGGAGCGACGACGAGGGACCGTACGAGGGCAAGCACTATCGGCTCGAGCGGACGCTCAACGTGCCGCAGCCGCTCACGAAGCCGCACCCACCGATCTTGATCGGAGGCGGCGGTGAGAAGAAGACGCTGCGCCTGGTCGCGAAGTACGCCCAGGCGTGCAACCTGTTCGGTGGCGGCGAGCTCGAGCACAAGCTCGAGGTGCTCCGCCGGCACTGCGACGACGTCGGCCGTGACTACGACGAGATCGAGAAGACCGTGATGTTCTCGCTGGACCCCGGCGAGAAGGGCGAGAAGGTCGACGCCCTGCTCGAGGAGCTGCAACGACTTGCCTCCCTCGGCGTCCAGGAGGCGCACGGCTCGGTTCCCGACGTGTGGCGCATCACGCCGCTGGAGCTGCTCGGCGAGCGCGTCGTGCCGGCGGCCGCTGGCTTCTGAAGCGGCGCACCCGCGGTCGGCTCGCTCTGGACTGTGTCGATACGGCGTGGGTCCGCCCGTGCACGGGTCGCACCGAGAGGTGGGACGCTTGAACAGAGCTCTCTGACCCCTCGGCCGTCGGGCCGGGCCGCGGAGGAGGTGCCATCCGCGACCCGGCGCCATTCCCTGAGCTCGGGCGTGCCCAGGGAGGCCTCGGCGACCTATCTGCGAGCGCTGAGCGTGCCGAGCAGACCGTGCGCTTCGTCGTCAGGCCCGGCGGTGAAGATCACCTGGTTGTGGGCGGCCTCCGTCCCGTTGCCCGGGAGCAGCGCCCACAGGCCGTCGATCACGATGGGGTGGTGCGCGCGGTTGCGGAGCACACCGGTCGGCGCCAGCGTCCGTGGGTTGTAGGCGTGGATGCGCCCGTCACCGAAGTTGCCGACGAGCAGGTCGCCACTGTGCGCCCCGAAATGCCGTGGTGCGATCGTGAGCCCCCACGGTGCGTTCAGCTGGTCGTGGTGACCGAGCCGGCGCAGGAGCATGCCGTTGCGCGTGAACACATCCACCCGCCCGAGCCCGGGACCGTGCATCTCGTCGACGCTGCCCGGCGTCTGCTTGGCGAACGCGACGTAGACCTTCGACCGCAGCACGGCCACGTTGAAGGGTGCGTAGCCCTGCGGAAGCCGGCGGTCCGTGAAGCTCCCCCGGGTCATGACCCGGTGGAACCTGCCGTTGAAGACGTCGACGGCACCGGAGGCGAAGTTGGCCGCATAGAGCCTGGGGCCCCTGTCGGTACGAGCCAGCGCCAGCCCCTTGTACACGGCGCTGTGCCTGACCACGGCGTTCTGCGCGTGGGTCGAGGGAGCCGGGCCGGGAACATCCGGAGCCCATCCGGTCAGGTGACCGGACTCCCCGACGAACAAGAACAGGGCCGGTGCCTTCGACCCGTCCGGGGCTTTGACCACGAACTGCTTCGTCGGGTTGAAGACCTGACCCGTCGGTACACCGCCAGGTATGTGCACCACGAGCGGAACGATGGACTGCGTCCCTCCGTGCACCCCACCGGAGTAGAGCGTCGAGACGTTCGTCCCGTTGTCGGAAACCCACAACGGAGTTCCCGGCCCGTACGACGCTCCCCAGGCGTTGACGAGGTTGGGGTCGGTGATCTGCGCCCGGCCCGGGACGTCGGATACGAGGTTGGTCTGCACGTACGTGCCGGTACCAGCCTCCCGTGCAGTGTGGACCTGACCGGCGGCACCGACGGACCCGCCCGGGACCGTGAACGCCATGGCCAGCGTTCCTGCCGCGACCGCTCCGAACGCCAGCCTGGCGCGTTGTGCGTACATGGGCACTCCTCAGCTCATTCGCAGGGATGTTCCTCCTACGTCTGGACACGGGCGCCGGTCGCCAACGGTTCAAACGACACGCGGGGGTGGCTCGGGAGTTCGTACGCCGACGGCCCGCGCCAGCAGGGCCTGCCGGCTGCGTGCGGACGTCTTGGCGAAGATCGACTTCAGATGGTCCTGGACCGTGTTCTCGGCCAGGTACATCCGGGCGGCCAGCGCCCGGGTGTCGATACCGGCGGCGAGCAGCCGCAGGAGCTCTCGCTCCCTGGCCGTGAGCGCGTACGCCCGTGAGAAGATCTCCAGCCGGTCGACCGGCGAGGTCTCCTCCATCGTCACCGTGATGACACCTCCCGACGCGGAAGCTGCCTCCAGCCGGGCAGCGCGGAGGGTCACCCACAGTCCCCGGGACAGGTGGACGCGCGCCGTCGCCGGATGCGCATCGACGCCCTGCTCCAGGGCCAGCAGCTGCGCTGCCACGTTGTCGACGCTGGCCGCGACGGGCGCCCTGCCCCCGGCGGCCGGCAGCAGGAGGTCCAGCCAGGAGTTCGTCGCGGCCGTCTGGCTGACGATGTCGAGGCCGTCGTCGAGGAGGAACACGACCGGGCCGAGCTCACGACCGACCGCCGCGGCCGGGTCGGTCAGGGTCTCGGCCTGACAGTGCTGGAGCGCGGTCGTGAGAGGCGCCACCACGGCGGTGAGGAGGTCCATCTCGTCCCGGCCGAATGCGGGGCGCGCCGCCGAGCGCCAGAGGTCCAGGAAGCCCCACACGCCGTATCGGTTCGCGAAGACGGCCGAGGCGACGTCGCCCATGCCGTAGCGGCTCAGCACTCCCCGCCACAGCAGGCTACGACTCGGGTCGCCGCCGGTCGCACCGAGCAGAGTCCCGGTCGCCGAGCCGCTCGCGCTGAGCCGGGTCCACCGGTTCACCTCGGTCAGGTACTTCAGTCGGATGGTCAGCGGGAGCTCGGGCAGCGACGGGACCTCGGCGAGCGGGGCGCAGCCGACGGTTGTCTCAGGGTCGGTCAGCAGCCAGACGTAGGCGTCGAACTCGACCACCTTGCGGATCGCCTCGAGGGCGCCGACGCGGAGCCGGGTGGCATCACCAGTCGACGCGCACAGCCGGTCGACCTGCTCCCGGGCGACACGGTGGGCGGTTGCGGTGGCCACCGGGCCGACGCTACGCCGTGCGCGGGAAACACCAGAATTCTGGGATACCGGTGCCGGGCACGGTCCACCTAGCGTGAGTCCACAGACCACGACCGACGACAGGACCGACCATGGCAACGCTGCACATCGAGCACCCGATCACGAGCTTCACCGACTGGGAGGCCGCGTTCCAGCGTTTCGCGGCGATGCGCGCCCGGGCAGGCGTACGGCGCCAGCAGGTGCAGCGGCCGGTCGACGACGCGCACTACGTGGTCGTCGACCTCGACTTCGACACGGTCGAGGAGGCAGAGGGCTTCCTTCACGTGCTGAAGGAGCGGGTCTGGTCGTCGCGAGAGAGCTCCCCCGCGCTCGCCGGAGACCCGCAGACCCGCATCCTGAAAACCGTCCCCTGCTAGCGCCGCACCAGCGGCGGGGCGATCAACAGGTGCCTGAAACGGCCCACAGGCTGGGCAGCGGCGTGGTCAGCCCACCGAAGCCGGGACGGCCTAGCGGTGCCAGCCGCTGTACACGTAGAGCATCGCGAGCAACGTGACGCAGGCCACCAGGACGGGCATGGCCCGGGCCTTCGGCGAGGGGTGACGACCGCACTCCGGCCCGCCCAGCGCGTCCGGCCTGCGGGACCCGTTGGCGCCGCGGCGCCTCCCGGCTCTACGGACGGGTGCACGGACGCTGCGGGGAACGATCTCGGGCATGGTTCCAGTGCAGCGCCGTCCGGTGTCTCGGCGGCGGGTGGCGGGTGATGTACGGGTGAACATCTGCCGACCCCCGGCGGAAGGAGCGGTCAACGTCGAGCCGCCGATGGTGCCTGAGCGTCGGATCCCCCGGAGCTCCGGCTAACGCTCGGCCGGGATCAGCCACGCGTCCAGGCTGACCATGGTGCGCGGGAACACCGCGAGGAACGCGCAGAGCACCAACAGGCCGGTGTCGCGCGCGATCTCACCGGGATACTTGCTGGTCGCGTCCGCGGCGAAGCCGCCGCCCCCGAAGCAGCCGCAGTCGATCTGCAGGCCGCGGGCCCAGGCTGACGATATGCCGATGATGTAGGCAACGAAGAGCAGCGCCGACAAGACGGCGACGGCCCGGGTCCCGAGCCCGACCACGAGCAGCAGGCCGAGACACAACTCGAGGATCGGCAGTCCGTAACCGATCACCGTCACGGTCGACTCCGGCAGCAGTTGGTAGGCGCGAACCGCCCGGACGCTCGCGGCGGGGTCGGGGAGCTTGAGCAGGCCGGCCACGATCCAGACGACCCCGACGACGAGCCGGGCCACGCTTCCTGTCCACGCCAGCACTGAGCCGATGGGCTGCCGCACGTCGTCGAACCTACCCCACGGTCAGATGGGAAATGGTCGGCAGCGGGCGGCAGCGCGCGGTTCAGCCGTGCAGCTTCATCACCAGTGTCCCGAGGCCGACCCAGAATGGGGCGACGAGGACCAATGCGTAGCAGACTCCGCGGGTCAGCGAGCTCGACATGACCCCAGTGGACCTCGCTAGCAGACCAGGACGGCGACTCCTCGGTGATCTGCGTGTGAACTCTCGGTGACAAGTCCGCCCCGCGGGCCGCGGCGCCGAGCGCTAGGAGTCGCCCGAGACTCGGGGCGACTGCCCGCGCAGCTCGTCGATCAGCTGCGATGCGCGCGCCTTCGTGAGGTCGGCGGGCACTTCGGCGCCGGTGTCGTTCGCCAGCGTCTCGAGGTACGAGCGCTGAGCCTGGGTGGCCGGCTCGTCCCCCGTGGTCCAGTCGGAGGGGTCCTTCAGCGGGGTCGTGTCGTCCCCCGTGGAATCTGTCGTCA
>JAWWPH010000268.1:0-5146 GCA_033850875.1 Nocardioidaceae bacterium
AAGGAACCGTGACGTCGTGGTTGAAGTCGGTGGGCGACGAGGTCGCGGTCGACGAGCCTCTCCTCGAGGTCTCGACCGACAAGGTCGACACCGAGGTGCCCTCTCCCGTCGCCGGCACGCTGCTGGAGATCCGCGTCGACGAGGACGAGACCGTCGAGGTCGGCGCCGTGCTCGCCGTCATCGGGGACGAGGGCGAGTCGTCGGGTGGTGCCGACAAGGACGCCAAGGAGGATGCGCAGTCGGAGTCGGAGTCGGAGGAGGCGCAGACCGCGGACGAGGAGGAGTCGCAGGGGACGTCTGAGCAGGCGGAGTCCGGAGACGACGGGCAGACGGGGCAGGCCGACGAGCCGGCGCAGATGCCGGACGGCGACCCGCAGACCGACGAGGGAGCCCGCGACCAGCCACCGTCCGAGCAGGCGCCGGCGGCCCAGGCCGACACCGGGAGCTCGGGTGGCGGCTCGTCGTCCGGCGGCGACTCCACCGAGGTGACATTGCCCGCGCTGGGTGAGAGCGTCACCGAAGGAACCGTCACGTCGTGGCTGAAGTCGGTCGGCGACGAGGTCGCCGTCGACGAGCCTCTCCTGGAGGTCTCGACCGACAAGGTCGACACCGAGGTGCCCTCCCCCGTCGCCGGCACGCTGCTGGAGATCCGCGTCGACGAGGACGAGACCGTCGAGGTCGGTGCGGTGCTCGCCGTGGTCGGGGCGCACGGCTCCGGGAGCGGCGCAGAACAGCCTCGGACCGAAGAGCGGGCCGACGCTGAGCCGACCTCGCAGCCGCAGCCCGAGTCTGAGGCGGAGACCGAGCAGGAGCCCGCCGCCGAGCCGGAGAGTGAGCAGGAGGAGTCTCAGCGCGAGCCGGCCGAGCGCGAAGAGCCAGGACCGGACGAGCAGGCGGCTCAGGTAGCCGAGCAGTCGCCCGAGCCCTCGCGCGAGCCCGAGCCCGAGCGTGACGCAGCAGGCGCCGCATCCGCGCCGACCGTCCAGGCGGAGCCGGCGACGACCGGCGGCGGTGACGGCGGCGCTTCTCGCGGCGACGGGGACGGTGCGCGCAGCTACGTCACCCCGTTGGTACGGAAGCTGGCGGCACAGCACGGAGTCGAATTGTCGGACCTCACGGGTACCGGAGTCGGCGGCAGGATCCGCAAGCAGGACGTGCTCGAGGCCGCCGAGGCCGCCAAGCAGGCGGCGTCACAGCCCGAGCCGAGCGCTCCCGCGGCGCGTACGGAGCCCGCGGCTGCTGCGAGCAGGCTGCGCGGCAAGACGGAGAAGCTCAGCCGCCTCCGCAAGGTCATCGCCGCCCGGATGGTCGAGTCCCTGCAGGTCTCCGCGCAGCTCACGACGGTCGTGGAGGTCGACGTCACGGCGATCTCCCGGCTTCGGGACAGGACGAAGGCGAGCTTCGCGGAGCGTGAGGGCGTCAAGCTGTCGTTCCTGCCCTTCTTCGCCAAGGCGGCGATCGACGCGCTGAAGAGCTACCCCCAGGTGAACGCCTCCATCGACACGGAGGCCGGCGAGGTGACCTACCACGACGGTGAGCATCTCGGGGTCGCGGTCGACACCGAGCGCGGGCTGCTCGTACCCGTGATCAGGGACGCCGGGGACCTGTCCATCGCGGGGCTGGCGCGCAAGATCGCCGACCTGGCCGCCCGTACCAGAGACAACAAGATCAGCCCCGACGAGCTCTCCGGCGGAACCTTCACCCTGACCAACACCGGCAGCCGCGGCGCGCTGTTCGACACACCGATCATCAACCAGCCACAGGTCGCCATCCTCGGCACCGGCGCCGTGGTGAAGCGCCCGGTCGTCATCAGTGACGACCGGATCGGCGAGACCATCGCGGTACGCCAGATGGTGTACCTGGCGCTCACCTACGACCACCGGCTGGTCGACGGTGCCGACGCGGCGCGCTTCCTGACCGCAATCAAGCAGCGTCTGGAGGAGGCGAACTTCGAGGCGGAGCTCGGTGGCTGAGTCAGGCCAGGTCGGGTAGCAGTCGAACTCGCCGCTCGCCCCACTCGAGCGCGCTCGCGATGGCGTCGTCGAGCGACGACTCGGTGTGCCACTGCAGCAGCCGGGCCGCCTTGTCGGCGTTCGCATAGGCGCCGATCGCGTCGCCGGGACGCGGCGGCAGCTCCCGGGTCGGGACCTCGGTGCCGTACACGCGCTCGAAGGCGGCGAGCAGCTCACGCACCGTGACGCCGTCCCCGGTGCCGAGGTTGACGATGGAGCTCGGCGCTCCCTCGGCCGCCAGCACTTCGTCGAACTTCTCCACCGCGACGACGTGTGCCTTGGCGAGGTCCCAGACATGGATGTAGTCGCGAATCCCGGTGCCGTCGCGGGTGGGGTGCTCGGTACCGGTGATCTCGAACGCGTCGATCTCGCCGCGCGCCGCAGCTACGAGGCGCCCCAACACGTGGCTCGGCAGCTTGTCGTAGATCCCCGACCGGAAGTCGGGGTCGGCCCCGATCGGGTTGAAGTACCGCAAGATGATGGCCCGCAGGCTCGTCGCGGCGCACATGTCGCGGAGCACCATCTCCATCACCAGCTTGGTGCGGGCGTATGGCGACTGCGGGTCGAGCGGTGACTCCTCGGTCACCTCGAACGAGTCGCTCGTGGCGTACAGGGACGCCGACGAGGAGAACACCACGCGCGGCTTGTCCAGGCCCGCAAGGGTGTCGAACAGCTCCAGGGACTTCGCGACGTTGTCCCGGTAGTACTCGTAGGGGTGCTCGACGCTCTCCGGGACGACGATCCGGGCGGCGCAGTGGATCGTGCACGCGATGTCGGGGTGCTCGTCGACGATCCGCGACAGGGCAGCGCGGTCGGCGATGTCGTTCTCGTAGAAGATGCGGCCGACCGTGAACTCGCGTCTGCCCTTGTGCAGGTTGTCGAGGACGACGGGGACATGGCCGCTCGCTTCGAGTGCGGTCGCGACGGTGCTGCCGATATAGCCGGCGCCGCCGGTGATGAGAACCTTCACGCCGAGATCCTAGGGGAGCCGCGACGCAGCGCCGCAATCGTGACGCCGGGGGGACGCCTCCCGACCGGCGGCCCGGCTGTCGACCGGGCGCTCAGCCGGTGACCCGGTCGAGGTAGGCGCCCTGACCTCCCGCGAGCTGGCAACCGAGCGGCAGGAGCTCCCAGCGGCAGCTGAAGGTCATGCCGGCGTCCGGCCCGTCGCCCGAGACCTCGTGCCGCCACGCCTGAGGGCCACCGGGCGGTGCGCCCATCTCGACGTAGGTCGTCAACGACGGCCCACCCGGCTCCTGCAGCCCGAGCTCGACGGCTCCGAGCTGGCGACGGAAGGTCACGTCGACCAGGCCGCACTCCTCCTCCACCTCCCGAAGCGCGGCAGCGTCCAGCGACTCGAACGGGAGCATGCCGCCGGCGGGGACCTGGGTACCCGAGGGCTGAGACGGGTCGTCGTCGGCGTGGTCGAAGACGAGGAGCTCGAGACCGGCATCGGCGGGACGGGTGACGTAGCAGGCAACCCGGCGGCGGACCGCGTAGATCGTCACGCATCGACGGTAGTCGACCCCGCGGCATCTGCGCTGTCCGGCCCGACCGGGCACGATGGAACGATGAAGATCGTTCTCAGCGGGGCCTCCGGGTTCCTCGGCACGGCGTTGCGTTCCCGGCTGGCGGCCGACGGGCACTCCCTCGTGCAGCTGGTCAGAGGGCAGCCGCAGCACCCGGGCCAGAGCCGCTGGGACCCGTATGCGCGCGACATAGACGCGTCGGTCGTCGAGGCAGCCGATGTCGTCGTCAACCTTGCGGGAGTCCCGATCGGGCACGTCCCGTGGACCGCGGGGTATCGACGTCAGGTGATGGAGAGCCGGGTAGCGACGACGACCCTCCTTGCGGACACGATCGCGTCCATCGCGGGCTCGACGGCACTGGTCAACGCCAGCGGGATCAACTACTACGGGGCCGACCGCGGGCAAGAGCAGCTGGACGAGACCAGCCCGCCCGGCACCGACTTCCTCGCCGAGGTCTGCCAGGCGTGGGAGTCGGCGACCACGAGCGCACGCGACGCCGGGGCGAGGGTGGCGATGCTGCGTACGGCGGTGGTGCTGGACCGGTCCGGCGGCTCGTTCAAGCTGCTGCTGCTCCCCTTCCGGCTGGGACTCGGTGGCAGGGTCGGGTCGGGCACTCAGTGGTTCCCCACGATCTCGCTGGCGGACTGGGTGGCTGCCGTGTCACGGATCTGCACCGATGACGGCATGCAGGGCCCCTACAACCTCGCGGCACCCGAGCCGGCGACCAACGCGGAGTTCACGCGCGAGCTCGGTCGGCGGCTCGGGCGTCCGACGGTGGTTCCGGTTCCCGGCTTCGCGCTGACCAGCGTCGCCGGAGACGTGGGGCGCGCGATCGTCGGGAGCGTCAAGGCGACGCCCGACAGGCTGCTCGCCGCCGGCTTCGCGTTCGCCCACCCGACCATCGCGGACCAGCTGGCGGCAGCGCTGCACTGATCGTCACGCGTCATGGCGTCCGGACCGCAGCGATACGCCACCTGTCGACGGTTCGCCGCAGCGTCAGCACGTGCCGGGTGGGCTGGTCGCGGGGTAGCCGCATCCGCTCGCCGCCCTCGTCGACCGCTGTCATGGCGCCAAGCCGGTCGATGACGCGAAGCGTGACCAGGCGCGGTCGCCGTGCCAGCAGTCGGACGCGGGCGAAGCGCAGGTGCACGCCACGGACGACGAGGCCGCGGTGAAGGTACCCGCTCAGCGCGCGCTGGTCTCGACGAAGGGCCGGGGACGGTGTGACGTACACGCGACCGAGCAACGCGGGGTCGCCACGCAGCCAGGCGACAGCCCGCGCGGTATCGAGGCGACGGAGCACGGCGGCCCACCTGATGGCCGTACCCGGCGGGGCCCTGCGTGGTGGCGTGTGCGGACCGCTGGCCCGCCCCGGCCGAGGTCCTAGTGCAGTCGCGGCGGTCACCGACGGGGCTGGGGGCACCCTCTGGCGTGCCTCAAGCCCGGACGGCGCAGGCGCAGGCTCGCGCAGTGCCCGCAGTCCGGCGACGGCCGTCACCACGGCCACCGCGACCAGCGCGACCAGCACAAGGACCACGGCGACGACCGAGCCGGTCACCGACGGCCGGTGAGCCCACGAGCCACGTGGGCGAACGTGCCGAGCCA
>JAWWPH010000272.1:0-2779 GCA_033850875.1 Nocardioidaceae bacterium
GTGTCGATGCCGACCTGGCGCTGGTTCACCACCGACAGCTTGTGCCGGTACACGTACTCGATCGGGTCCTCGATCGTGATGATGTGGCAGGCGCGCTCGGCGTTGATCGAGTTGATGACGGCCGCCAGGGTGGTCGACTTCCCCGAGCCCGTTGGCCCGGTCACGAGAACCAGCCCCTGATGCAGCCCGACAAAGGAATGGAAGATCGCCGGGCACTCCAGGTCGGCCATCGTCGGGATGTCGTAGGCGATCAGGCGCAGGGCGATGGCGATCGAGCCTCGCTGCCGGAAGGCGTTGCCGCGGATGCGGGCCTCATGTCCCCAGCTGAACGAGAAGTCGTACTCGTGCCGGCCCGTGAACACCTCGAGCTGGTCGGGGCTCAGCAGCTCCGCCAGCAGCGCCTGGGTGTCGTCCGTCGTCAGGGGTGGGGCTTCGGGGACGGGGACGAGGTCCCCGTTGACCCGCATCTGCGGTTCGAGCCCCGCGGTCACCAGCAGGTCGCTGCCGCCGGCGGTCCACAGTGCGTTCAGGAAGCCGTCCATGCGACCGGAGCTACGGCCGTCAGCGGACATGGCGTCCGCCCCGATCGGCCGGACTCGGCTGCGGGACCGCGGAACCGCGCGTCAGCGGACTGCGCAGGAGCGGGCCCGTCAACAGACGGAGCCGCCGCCGACCGTGATCGTCGGGGGTGCCCCGCCGACGCCGGCATTGACCGTGTAGGTCACCGTGTAGCCGCTGGTCGTCGACAAGGCGCTGTGCAGGAACCCGCTCGAAAGCAAGGTGGCGATGTCCGGCGCGTACGTCCCCTTCTGGGCGAAGTACGACTCGCCGGCCGTCGTCACCGTGGCCACGTCGGCCTTGCAGGCGGAGACCTTCGCCCGGTTCTGGACCCCGTTGACCGCGAAGACCACGACTGCTGCCAGGACGCCCAAGATGACGATCACGACCAGAAGCTCGACGAGCGTGAAACCGCTGTCGAGTCTTCTCGCGTTGCGTAGGCGCTGGGGCATGTCGTTCTCTCAGTCGCGTTGGGCACGCACGAAGGCACGGGCCCTGGGGATCATGTGCAGTCCGTGCCGACTGATCGCAGTGGATGCGGCGATCGCCTGCTCTTCGAGCTGGCATGGCGATCCCTCCGGGAACACAGCTGAACCGAGACTGCAGATAGTGCCGGGGCGAGCCGACGTGCGACTCGCCCCGACGTCAGCGAGATCAGCAGACAGTTCCGCCACCGACCGTGACCGAGGCTGGCGGTCCGGCGGCCACCGTGTACGTGATCGTGTAGCCGTTGGTCGTGGACGGGACGCTGTGCAGGAATCCCGCCGTGACCAGGGCAGCCATGGTGGCCGGGTAGGCGCCTGTCTGGGCGTAAGCGGCCTCCGCGGCGGTCGTGACGCTGGCTACGTCGGACTTGCACGCGGCTGCCGTACCACGGGCCTGGATGCCGTTGACGGCGAAGACGACGACCGCGGCCAGGATGCCGAGGATGACGATGACGATGAGAAGCTCGATGAGCGTGAATCCGCTCTCTTCGTGTCGAGCCTTGCGGATACGCTGCAACATGAGTGGTCCCTCGGTTAGAAGTTGTTTGCCGCGGTGGGAGCCATGGACGGCCCGGGAATCGGGCATGCCTCTCGGGTTGCCGAGTGCTTCACCATGAGTAACGATAAGCGATACAGAGAGTGACTGTCAGTCGATTCCTCAATTGCCCAGACGCCAGCAGACCGGGACAACTTGGCTCGTGGGGCGCCGCGGAATGTGCGGACGACGTGGTAGGTGGGGAACAGGGGACTCGCTCAGCTGCCGACGTAGGCCTCGAGGTGCTCGCCGGTCAGCGTGGCGGACTCGGCCACGAGCTCAGCCGGTGTGCCCTCGAAGACGATCCGGCCGCCGTCACGCCCCGCGCCGGGGCCGAGGTCGATGATCCAGTCGGCGTGCGCCATGACCGCCTGGTGGTGCTCGATGACGATCACGGACTTGCCGGAGTCGACGAGCCGGTCGAGCAGGGCGAGCAACTGCTCCACGTCGGCGAGGTGGAGTCCGGCGGTCGGCTCGTCCAAGACATAGACGCCGCCCTTGTCGGCCATCCGGGTCGCCAGCTTGAGGCGCTGGCGCTCGCCTCCGGACAGCGTCGTGAGCGGCTGGCCCAGGACGAGATAGCCCAGGCCGACGTCGGCGAGCCGGTCGAGGACGTCGTACGCGGCGGGCGTACGCGCCTCCCCGGTGGCGAAGAACGCCGCGGCCTCGCTCACCGGCATCGCGAGCACCTCGCTGATGTCGCGGCCACCGAGCCGGTACTCCAGCACGGCTGCCTGGAATCGCCTGCCCTCGCACTCCTCGCACGTCGTGGCCACGCTGGCCATCACGCCCAGGTCGGTGTAGATGACGCCGGCGCCGTTGCACGTGGGGCAGGCACCTTCTGAGTTCGCGCTGAACAGCGCCGCCTTGACGCCGTTCGCCTTCGCGAAGGCCTTGCGGATCGGGTCCAGCAGCCCGGTGTACGTCGCGGGGTTGCTCCGCCGGGAGCCGCGGATCGGGGCCTGGTCGACCGAAACCACGCCGTCGCGCCCGGACACCGACCCGCCGATGAGCGAGCTCTTGCCGGAGCCCGCCACCCCGGTGACGACCACCAGTACGCCGAGCGGGATGTCAACGTCGACGTCACGCAGGTTGTGGGTGTCGGCGCGGCGTACCTCGAGGACTCCCGACGACGTCCGCACCGACGGCTTCAGACGCGCGCGGTCGTCCAGATGCCGGCCCGTCAGGGTGTCGCTGCGCC
>JAWWPH010000304.1:0-3188 GCA_033850875.1 Nocardioidaceae bacterium
TGTCGCGAGAGGGGGGCGGGGGTCAGGCGGCGGTACCCAGCTCCGCAAGGACACGCGCGCGGAACGTCGCCAGCGGCGCCTTGGTGGTGAGGATCATCGTGGCGACCCCGGCTCCTTCGCGAACGAGGCCGAGCAGGATGTGCTCGGGCTCCAGGGAGCCGCTGCCGAGCTGCCTTGCCTCTCGCACCGACAGGCCGAGGGCCTTCTTCGCCCGAGCCGTGAAAGGCGTTCGGTAGCCGGTGGGCTCGGGGCCAGGGTGATCGAGTACGCCCTCGCCGAACGACTCCTCGAGCCTCGAGCGGACCGCGGCGAGGTCGATCCCGATCGAGTGCAGCGCACTGGCTTCCTCGTCCCCCAGCCCGTTCGCACCGTCACCCACCAACCGGATGATCTGCGACCTGATGTACACCCCGTCCAGCCCCGAAGCCGACAGCACGCTGGCCGCGATGTTCGTCGAGGCCCCGTCCGCGCCCTCCTCGGAACCAGCGTCCACCAGGCCGAGCAGCAGATGCTCGGTACCGACGTACTGGTGCCGCAGCCGCCGAGCCGCGCTCCGTGCGGCAACGACGGTCTCCCGGGCCGACGGACTGAATCGTTCGAACACGGTCCTACCTCTCTCTTCCGAGCCTGCGGCCGCCCGCGTACTTCTGGTGCACTGCCTGCTTGCTGACCCCCAGCGCCAGGGCGATCTCCTGCCACGACCAGCCCAGGCTTCTGGCGTGCGTCACCTGAATGGTCTCCAGCTTCTCCAGCAGGGTGCGCAGGGCACGCACGGCGCGAAGCCCGACCTGCGGGTCGGAGCTGCCGGCGTCGGCCGCCAGGTCTGTTGCATCGGTCATGCCCGTCAACTTATCTTGACTGCTCTGCCAACGTCAAGACATCTTGACGCGAAAACGCAACTCCTCTCCGCGAGACGTCACCCCAGGGCCCGGTTTCGCCGGCGTGTCGGCCCGCGAATGACGTCTCGGCGGCTCAGGTCGCCGGCGCGGGCCCGGTGTCACCCTGGTGCGCGGACGCCTCGGTACGGTCCGCCAGGTCAGCGACCACCGCCTCCAGGCTGCCGTGCGACTCGTGTACGGCACGTTGCCGCGTCGCTCCGGCACCACCGGCCAGCAGACGTTCCAGCGCGCTGTCTACCGCAGCCGTGTCGTCGCTCGCATCCAGCCAAGGTCGGACCCGGCCGGTCAGCGCATCCAGGACGTCCCTGGCCGGCTTCGTGCGGCGATCCGTCGGGTCCAGTAGGTGATGCGTCAGGCCGTCACGGGCCGCGCGCCAGTGAGCAGCGCGCAGCACGTCGGTTCGCCACTGCGGCACGGGTACGCCGTCGCGCCAGTCCTCGGCGGCGGCGCTGACCAGGCCGCGACACAGCGCCGCGATGAGCATCACGTCGTCGATCTCCGTACACACGTCCGCGACCCGGATCTCGACGGTCGGGTACGCCTGCGCGAGCCGCGCGTCGAAGTACAGCATGCCGGCATCGATCGCGGCGCCTACCTCCACCAAGGCCGCCGCCGCCTCGCGATAGCCGGCCACGTCGCCGAACGGCTCACTGGGCCCCGCCGTGGGCCAGCGCTTCCATACCTGCGATCGCCAGCTCGCGTAACCGGTGTCGCGGCTGTGCCAGTAAGGGGAGTTCGCGCTGATCGCCAGCAGTACCGGCAGCCATGGCCGGATCCTGTCCAGTACGGCGACGCCCTCCTCGTCGCTCTCGATCGCGACGTGGACGTGCATCCCGCACACAGCGCCCTGCCGTCCGATCTCACCGAAGTCCTGCACGATCCGCTCGTACCGGCTCTTGGGCGTGACCTTCAGATCGGGTCGGCCGATGACGGGGGTACCGGAGGCGACGACCCGCGCCCCGGCCGCACCTGCAGCGGCGATCGCAGCACGGCGACATCGCAGGACCTCGGCACGCAGCTCGCCGAGGTCAACCCGGGGTGGCGTCGCGGTCTCGAGCTGCTGCAGGAACAGCTCCTGCTCCAGCAGGTCCGGCTCCTGCTCGCCGCTACCGGCGGAGCCTCGACGTTCGTCATCGTATGCCGCCATCGCTCGGTGCGACACCGACTCGAGCTCGCACGTGTCGGGGTTGACGAGGAGCAGCTCCTCCTCGACGCCCAGGGTCCGCTCCACCATGCGGGTTAGTCTGCCGGACCCTGCCGCGCGTGCCCGTCGACGTCGGCTCCGGTGGGACGATCCCCATCATTCGAGGCGCCGAAACGCCTGCTCTGCCTTAGCCTCGTGTCGTGGCGGACATCCGGATCGGACTGTCTGGCTGGAGGTACGCCGGATGGCGCGGAGACTTCTATCCGAAGGGTCTCGTCCAGCGCAAGGAGCTCGCGTACGCCGCCGAGCGGTTCTCGACGATCGAGGTCAATGGCTCGTTCTACTCGTTGCAGCGCCCGGCCAGCTACGCCACCTGGCGCGACGAGACTCCGGACGACTTCGTCTTCGCGCTGAAGGGTGGCCGTTTCATCACCCACATGAAGCGACTGCGCGACGTCGATGGAGCGATGGCGAACTTCTTCGCATCCGGACCTCTGGCGCTCGGTGACAAGCTGGGGCCGGTTCTCTGGCAGCTGCCGGCACGAACCCGGTTCGACGCCGATGTGCTCGACGCCTTTCTCGAGCGGCTCCCGCGAACCTCCGGCGAGGCGGCCGACCTCGCATGTCACCACGATGCCAAGCTGCCGGCGGACCGCGCCCTCACGACGGCACTGACGCAGGTACGCCTTCGGCATGCGATCGAGCCACGCGATCTCAGCTTCGCCGACCCAGCGGCCATCGACCTGCTCCGCCGGCACGACGTCGGCCTGGTCGTGTCCGACGCCGGCGACAAGTGGCCGCGCTTCGAGGAGGTGACGTCCGACCTGGTGTACGTCCGGCTGCACGGTGCGGAGGAGCTGTACACCAGCGGGTACGGGCCGCAGGCCCTCGACGAGTGGGCCGCCCGGATCTCGTCCTGGGCGGGTCAAGGGCTCGACGTGCTCGTGTACTTCGACAACGACGCGAAAGTGCACGCGCCCTACGACGCCCTCGCCCTGATGGACCGACTCGGCCTCCGCAGTCCCCTCGCCTGATCGCGTCCCTCGCGGCCGAGTGGGCGCAAGAGTCGGGTCGAGCGGGCGCGAATATCCCGTCGAGCGGGCGCAAAAGTCGGGTCGAGCGGGCGCGAATATCCCGTCGAGCGG